>CAYLXG010000051.1:0-6346 GCA_964387445.1 uncultured bacterium | reverse complement strand
CTAGTAATACGCCATCGGCTGGAGCGGCGGAAAGTGGGGCCTTTTTGTGGGAGTACGGCCTCGGCCCAGATGCCATGCAGGGTCATCTCCTCTTTTAATGGCCAGTTAAAGGTCATGGGCCAGCCTGGTTCGCTCTATTGACCCCGGGACGCTTATTCGCCATTGTATTTTTCCAGGCGAATGGAGATGAAAAATGACAGTTCTGCTCATTCTCGTTTCGACGGTGCTCACATCCTCTCCCCTATTGGAGGTAACCGATACCATCCAGCGGGGGGGCACTGCGGTCTACACGGTCTCCCTGGGTGAGGAAACCGTGTACTGGATAACGCTGGTTTCCCGGGACGGCGCCACCGACCTGAACCTGGCCGCGGTCTCCCAGGAGATGGACTTCGACCATTTCATGACCCTCCCCTACGGAGAGGACTTCCTCTACGCGATGGAGTTCGCAGTTGCCACTGGACTAACCGAAGGAGACGAGTCGGTAACCATTTCCGCCGAATACTCCGGGCCGTTCTACATCGTTGTCCACGACGCCGGTCACGGCGGCGGGGAGTACTCCCTCACCCTGCACTAGAGCGAAACACCGTTGTCCACCGAAGAACTCACCGTACTGGAGCTCAACCGTTCGGTAAAAGATCTCCTGCACCGGGGCTTTCCCGGTGAATTCTGGATCAGGGGGGTGGTCACAGGCATGAGGCAGGCCTCCGGCCGAGGACACACCTATTTCCAGCTGGCTGATCCCTCCGCACCCGGTGAACAGCCCCCCGCAGTGGTGGACTGCGCCCTTTTCGCCGGGGACCGGGCTGCCATCTCCATAGAGACCGGCAGGGAGGGGCGGATCTTCGCCCTGGAGAACAACTCCGAGGTGCGAATACTCGCCGGAGTGAACTTCTGGGAGAGGAACGGCAGGTTCCAGATAGTGATGAAGGGCTATGATCCCTTCTTCAGCGGTGATTCCCAGGCGATACACCTTGCCCGGCTGGTGGAGAAGCTGGGCAGGGAGGGAGTGCTTGCGGAGAACGGAACCCTCCCCTTCCCCGCGGTGCCGCTTACCGTGGGCCTGGTCACCGCAAAGGGCACAGCGGCCATGAGGGACTTCATGAAGACACTGGAGGAATCAGGTTACCCTTTCAGGGTATATGCAAGCAGCGCAACCATGCAGGGCTCCGATACGGCGACTTCGGTTTGCGAGGCCTTCAACCGCCTCCTGATGAGCGGCATTTGCGGAACCCTGGACGCAGTGGTCCTCACCAGGGGCGGAGGGTCCGCAACCGACCTGGCCTGGTTCAACAGCGAGGCGATAGCCAGGACCATAGCCCAGCTTCCATGGCCGGTGATCTCTGCAATAGGCCACGAAACTGACACCACACTGCCGGACCACGCCGCACACACCCGGGCGAAGACACCAACCCACGCCGCTTCCCTCCTCGTGGACGCGGTGGCCGCCTTCGACGACTCTGTGAGCAGGCAGACCAGGGCCCTGGCGGGTGCGGTGACCCCGAGGCTGCGCATGGAAAGGATGCGGCTGGACGGTCTCGTTTCCCAGGCAAGGAGGAACCTGGAGACGGTTCCGGAGAGGGGCCTGAGGAAACTTGATGAGATAAGGTCCAGGATCGCCCTGGCGGCGGGAAACCGCTTCAGGGGCGCGGAGAGGGAGCTTTCCGCCCTGGACGCGGCGGTGGAGGTGCGGAACCCCGCCAAGATGCTCCAGCTGGGCTGGGCCGTGGTCAGGGACCTCGGGGGAAAGCCGGTGGGAAACGCCCGGATGATCTCCCCGGGTGACAGGCTGAGGATATCAATGAAAGGCGGAGAAGTGCCCGTTAAAGCAGAGGAAAGGGAGAAATGACCGAGAACTACACCGGCATGCTGGAGGAGCTGAAGGGGATAGTGGAGAAGCTCTCCAGGGAGGACTGCCCCGTGGAAGAGCTTGAAAGCCTTGTTGAAAGGGCTTCTGCACTGATAAAGACCATGAAGGAGAAGCTCAGGAAAACCGAAGAATCGGTGAGCGGCATGCTCAGCGAACTGGAGGAGTGACCGGCATTCCGAAATGGGTGTAGCCGTCCGCTCCGGTAATCCTCACAGAGAGCACTTCGCCGGGGTCGTATCCGGTTCCTTCCAGTATCACCATCCTGTTCCCCCTGGTCCGTGCCGCCGTCTGGCCCTTCAATCTTGCCGGGCCGGTTACAAGGACGGTCATCTCCCGCCCCAGAAGCTCCTTCGATCTTTCGATGGTGATCTCCCTCTGCAGTTCCTGAAGGGCTGACAGCCTGGAAAGCCTCTCCTTCACAGGCACAGAGGGCTTCAGCTTCAGTGCTCCAGTTCCCTTGCGTTCGCTGTATCTGAAAAGGAAGGCGTAGTCGAACCGCACATCCTCCAGGAGGGAAACGGTGTCCTGGAAATCCCCCTGGGACTCCCCGGGAAAGCCGGCTATTATGTCAGTGGAAAGCACTATGTCCGGCATCAGCTCCCTGAGCATGGCCACCTTCTCGATGTACCCTTTTCGGGTATATCCTCTGTTCATGGCCTTGAGCACAGAGTCGCTGCCGGACTGTGCGGGAAGGTGGAACTGATTGCATATGTTCTCCCTGGAAGCCATTACCTCCGCGAGCCTGTGTGTCAGGTCCCTGGGATTGCTGGTTACGAAGCGCACCCAGCATTCACTGCCTGCGGCGTCGGACACCATCTCCAGGAGTTCCGGGAATCCGGTACCTCCGCTGCTGTAGGAGTTCACGTTCTGACCCAGGAGCGTAACCTCCCGGAACCCCCCGGCGGCCAGCTTTCTCACCTCGGAGACGATGTCGCCGGAGCTTCGGCTCCTCTCCCTGCCCCTCACATATGGTACGATGCAGTAGGTGCAGTAGTTGTCGCACCCCCTCATCACGTTGACGAAGGAGCGGGGGAACTGGGTCCTCACAGGCGTTATGTCCTCGTATTCCTCGGAGCACTGGTCAACCTCTGCGGTCCTGGCCCCCTCAGCCATGAGCCCGGGTATCCTGTGGTAGGCATCCGGCCCCACCACCAGGTCTATCACATCCACCTTCTCCAGAAGCCTCTTTCCGTGCTCCTGGGCGACGCATCCGCAGACGGCCACCAGCGGCTTGGAACCGCACCCGGCAATGCCCGCCAGGTGGGTTATCCGGCCCATTGCCCTTGTTTCGGCGTGCTCCCTCACCGCGCAGGTGACTATGAACACCGCTTCCGCATCCCTGGGATCCTGTGTGATATGGTGCCCCGCGGAGCCCAGGATGCCGGAGAGTATCTCTGCGTCGTGCACGTTCATCTGACAGCCGTAGACCTCGATGAAGCACCTCAACCGGGAACCACCAGCTCCATCACCAGACCGGCGAACACCGGTATCCTCAGGTTGTCGTCCAGCGGAATCTCGAAGAGCTCCGCCAGGGTAGCGGCAATGGCCCCTGCAACGAGCCCCTGGGGTGTGAGCCTCCAGCCCATGTTGCCGGAGAGATGAAGCAGGGGGATGGAGACCAGGAGACAGCTCAGAAGCGCCGCAAGGCTCCCCTCCAGCGTGCGTCCGGAGACCAGAGGAGTTGTGCCGAACTTCCGGCCCACCAGGGCCGCGAAGGAATCGCCGGTGGAAAGGAAGACCAGGGCGGCCACGGCGATCTCCCGGCGGAACACGAGTATGGTCAGGGCGGCGCTGGCCACCAGCACGGTTGATGCCGCCATTCCACCCTCCTGCTCCTTGCCCCTGAGTACCCTGCCGAACAGCTCGAGGAAGAACCTTCGGAAAACCCGGTTCTTCGAGCGGAGCAGGTCAACGAGGAAGAGCGCCACCCCCAGGGCTGCCAGGAAAAGCACCATTTCCCGGCGCTGAAAGAATATCGCCGATATGGGAATGATTATGGAGCCGAAATGGATGCTCTTGCGGAGGATCTCCTCGATGTAGGCCATTAAGGGCTAGAATCCCACTCCCGCGGAGATGCGGTGGGTGTTCTCGAGCTGGTCGTGGCTGAGCCAGGCGTAGTCCAGGGAAACGGGATAGCCGCTTATGGGAACCGTGAAGCCCAGACCGGCGGTCATGTTGCCCTCGCTGGACCCCAGGCGTATCCCCACGGTGTTCTTTATCATCAGTTCCGCACCAAGATGGGTGTCGAGGCTGATGCCGGCCCCGGGAATGCTGTACTGCGCCGCGTACTCCCTGCCCTCGAACCTGAAGTCGCCGTCGGCGGCGAAGGTTATCACCGAGTGGAACCTGGAGACCGGCCATGTGAAGGATGCGCCTATCTTCGCCGTGGGGGAAACGCTTTCCGTTACCCCGGAATCCCAGAACATCCAGGTTCCGAAGGCATCCTGCAGGTTCAGCCCCACCGCGAAGGACCCGGTGGGCGACCACTTCACCCCGGCGTCGAGACCGACTCCCCAGGCGCTGTAGGTCATGAGCTTGCGGTATATGATCTTAGAGGTAGCCCCCACCGAAAGCTGATCGGAGAGCTGCCTGCCCCAGGAGAGGTAGAGGGCGTTGTCGGAGGCGCTGTCCCAGGTGATTCGGCCCTCATCGTAGATGAGTTCCTCGCCGGGATCCCATTCGCCGTTGCCCTCGGTGCCGTCGGGGTTGGTGGAGGGGTCGAAGTCGTCGTTCCCTGAATCACCGGGTTCTCCGGTGCCGTCTTCTCCGAAAACGCCGTCGGAGCCGGTGTCGTACCACTGGAGATCGCTGGTGTCAGCTATCTTCCCGGCGTCGGTGCGGAAAAGGCTGGCGGCGTAAACATCGCCGGCGTACTCCTGGGAGTATGCCAGGTAGTCGTATGATATGAGACCGCCGAACCGTTCAGAGTGCATGAATGCCGCGGACCTGCTGTCAGCGGATGGAAGGCCTGCAGGGTTCCAGTAGGCTGCGGATATGTCGTCGGCCACAGCCGCGAACGCCCCGCCCATGGCCAGTGCCCTGGCCCCTGCTCCTATGTACATGAACTCGCCTGCGTACTTGTCGGCAAGGGCAGGCACGGCCATAGCCGCCAGAAGAACCGCCGTGGTCTTTTTCACTGCTTGTCACTCCCCGTTCACATAGCTGGCAAAAAGCTGCCTGTCCTCGAACCTTATCCGGGTGAAGAACAAACCTATACCCCAGTTGCCGTCGGGAAGTTCCTCCTCTCGTATCACCACAGCCCGGGCCATGACCTGATGGTCGTCGAGATTGATGGATACGTCCACCCTGGTAAGGTCTCCCAGGGGTTCATCGCAGACGCAGTACAGACCGGAGGCGCTTACGTTAAGCGCGGTGACCGGCCTGCCGGGCATTCCCTGGGTGCCTATCACCACGGCGATGGCGCCCTGGTACCGCTGTTCCCGTCTTTCCTGTTCCAATTGAACTCTTTCCTACCCCTGCCCCGTGAATTCCTCTGCCGCCCCGGGTCTTGTCAACATTACTAACCCGAATATACCTACAATGGTTCCGAACGGGATCATCAGGCATAATATAGCATCAACCACGATGCAGAACATACGGTTCCGCCTTCTGCGGATGCTGGTGCCCGCCTTTATCGACAATACCCCCAGGGTCAGGCAGAAGGCGGTGATGATCACTCCAACTGCGCCGAAGATCCAGCCAATGGCCTCGGGGGGAGGGGGCGACTTGGCGGTGCCCAGCGTTCCCGTTCCCATGAGTATGCCCATGGCCACATAGAAGAGCCCCAGAAGGGACATCAGCATCTGGAACCCTCCTGCCACATAATGAAATATGCCTACGACAGTTAAAAGGTCGTCAGGCCCGGCGGTTCCCTTTTCTTCCATTCCCTACCTCACCTCCGTAAAGAAGTATAATGCCCCGACGGCAATTATGGTGCAAGTGGTGAGCTTGACACGGAAACATTTTTACAGAATGTTGCCCTGTACCCTGTGGTACCTGTATCAACGTGTTTATTAAGAGGAGGGAGTTCCAATGCCGGAGTTCAATATTACTGCAAAAGAGATCGAAGAGGGTAAAACCATGGGCGGCATCGCCTATTTCGGTCTCCTCGGTTTCCTTATCGCCTACCTTACCAGCACAGAGAACAAGTATGTGGCCTACCACTGCCAGCAGAGCCTCATGCTGGTCATCTGCATGATCGTGGTCCCCATTCCGGTCATCGGCTGGATAATCGGCCTCGGTGTGTTCGTTCTCTTCATCATGGGTCTTCTCGCCGGCTTCGGCGGCAAGGTGCAGCCCCTTCCGGTGATCGGCAACCTGGCCTTCAAGCTTGGTCTTCTCAAGCCCGAGGCCGGAGCCGCCCCTGCAGCCCCCGGATCCCCGGATGTAGAGTAAAGAGAAACAAACTCTTTTCAGGGGGCGGTGTATCATCGCCCCCTGTTTTTATAGAAGGGTGTACAGATGTCAAGAGTTTTCAAC
>CAYLXG010000050.1:10549-15387 GCA_964387445.1 uncultured bacterium | reverse complement strand
TGCAAAACCTTGTTTAATTTTTCAATGAGAGTAGGCTCTTCTTGATTGTTTTTTTCTTTGTTATCTTGCGAATGCTTCATGGTGGGCAGGAAGACCCTTATCCCCCTTGTGCCGCATTCCTCCTGGAAGTGTTCTCGAAGAAGGCTGTTGGCGGAGACCCCCCCGGCCACAAGGACCGATCTCGCCTGGAATTCCTTTGCCTGGTGGAGCGTTTTCGAAACGAGAAGACGGCATACGGTCCTCTGGAATGAAGCGGCCAGGTCCGCGGGTTTTACGGATCCGGATTCCCATGCCAGCCTCACTGCGGTCTTGAGGCCGCTGAAGCTGAATTCGGGGTTCTTTCTGCTTCCCAGGGGGGAGGTTAGTTCAACGGCATCAGGGTCTCCACTTCTTGCCAGCAGATCGATCTCCCTGCCTCCGGGATAGCCGAGGTTCATGAGCTTTGCGGTCTTGTCGAAGGCCTCTCCGGCGGCATCATCCCTGGTGGAACCCACCAGCAGGCAGGAGTTCCATGATGTCATCCGGAATATCATCGTGTGCCCGCCGCTCACAAGCAGGGCGACCGCCGGGAACTCCACCGCTGAATCAAGGTGAATGTGCAGGTGTCCCGCAAGGTGGTTGATCCCCAGGAAGGGTTTTCCGCAGGAGTAGGCCAGCGCCTTGGTATAGGAAAGCCCCACCAGGAGGGATCCCGTGAGGCCGGGACCCGCTGTGGCGGCGAAATGGTCGATCCCGGCGGGGGAGGTACCTGCCTCGGCGAGGACCTCCCCCACAAGTCCCGGGAGCACGGACATATGAAGTCTGGATGCTATCTCCGGCACCACCCCCCCATGGGAGCCGTGCTCCCTCTGGGAGAGTATCCTTTCGGAAAGCACCTCTCCTGAACCGTCGAGGACCGCTGCGGCGGAGTCGTCGCAGGAGGTTTCGACGGCAAGGAGCATCATCAGCCCTGTGCCTCCACCTTGACGGTGATCTTCTCGTGGATGTCGCCGTGGACCTTGATCTCGACCTGGTGCTCACCCACGTTCTTGATGTGGGAGGCAAGGATTACCTGGTTGCGGTCGATGTCGAACTCCTTTTCCACCAGGGCGGAGGATATCTCCCTCTCGCCTATGCCGCCGTAGAGCTGGCCGTTCTCATCGGCTGTGGCGGTGAAGGATAGGACCGTGTCCCTGAGCCTTGCGGCAATGGCCTCCGCGGCCTTGTTCTCCTCGGCTGCCTTCTTCTGGGCGGCTGCCTGCAGGGTGGCGGCCATCTTCATCGAACCGGGGGTCGCGATGACCCCGAGCTTCCTGGGAAGCAGGTAGTTCCTGGCGTAGCCGGGAGCCACGTTGACTACCTCGCCGGCGGTGCCCAGGGCATCAACCGTCTTTATCAGCAGAATCTTCATCGCTGTTCCTTTCATTGTCTATTTTAGTTCTGTAATCGAACCAGGTATCCAGGATCCCCACCAGGAGTATCGCCGCTGCGACGATGGGAGTTGCGAATACCCCTGCTATGACCAGAAGCATGATCATCCCCGGAATGCGCCGGGCCCAGTGAACCGCTGTCTGAAGCCCCTCCACTGAGTAGGGCAGGGCCATGAAGAGCAGCAGGTTCCCCGCGGCTCTCAGAACACCTTCAGGAAGAGGGGAGGACCTGTCCAGTGCTATTGCAAGCAGGCAGAGGATGGGGATCCATGCAACGCCCCAGTGCATCCGGAACCTCACCGGAAGGGCGAGTTTCGGGAAGACCTTAACGGTGCGGGGCAGGGAACGGAAGAGCAGCACCGAGACCGCGGCTCCCCCCGCCAGCTGCACCGCTCCTATTCCAGGGGCGAAGTGCACGATCAGGGCGAACACCCGGTCGACCATTCCTTCGTCCATACCCGATGAAAGATAGATATCCCGCAGGGGAGCCAGGTCGGCTTCGGTTACGTTCATGAACCCCGGGAAACCCAGGGATAGAAGCCATCCCGCAGCCAGGGCAAGCCCCGCCGTCCAGAGGATGGTCTTCATGGCAGAGAAACCCCTGGAACCGCACAGGACGGCGGTTACGGCGCACACAGCCGCGACCCCGGCCCCGTGGAAACCGGAGAGGTACCACACTGCGAAGAGTATCACCGCGGTGAGGGGAAGCCCCCTCTCCAGCCTGCCTGTGAGCAGGGAGGCCGAGAAACCCGCGGCCAGGAAGGGCAGCCCCGTGAGGAGGGCAAGCCCACCCCAGAGAAAGACCCCGGCCCTGTTCCTTCCATCGGTCATCGGATCTACCTGTAGTGTTCCCTTATGTAGGGAGCAAGGGCGAGGAACCTGGCGATCTTAAGCTCCCTGGCAACCATTCTCTGGTGCTTGGCGCAGTTGCCGCTGACCCTCTTGGCAACGATCTTGCCCCTGTCGCTTATGTAGCGCTGGACCATCTTCTCGTTCTTGTAGGATATCTCCATTGTGGGGTTCATGCAGAAACGGCACTTCTTCTTTCTTGCCAGCTTCTTTATCCCCTTGCGTTTTGTACGGGCAGGCATCTAGGCCTTCCTTTCTTTCTCGGTATAGAGTATTTCGATGCGGCGGGCCCTCAGAACGTTCTGATGGCGAACCCCGCCGTCGTAGTCTTCCACTTCCCTGTGAGCGAGCACCCCTTCGGCAAGGATTCCGTCTCCCACCCCGAGCCTCTCATCAAGCGCCCTGGCAGCATTGCCCCAGATGTCGACCCTGATCTCCCAGGTATCCTTTCCGGACTCCCTGTGGCTGTTTTCCAGGGTGTTCTCCACCAGGAGGTGGATGACGGAAACTCCCTTGAGGGTGCTGAACAGCCCCGAGCGCTTTCGCACCACCCCGGTGACTGCGGCGTAGTTAAGCTGCGGCATCCTTTCCTGAAGGTTCATGCTGCTCTCCTAGAAAGGTATGTCGTCGGAGTAGTCCGGCTCGTCGGTCGGATCCGGGGAGGGAGGGTCGTCGGAACCGCCCTCGTAGGACGAACGGGAGCCACTCTCTCCGGTCTTCTCCAGCATCTGAACGCTTCTGGCGAGTATCTCAACGCGGCTGCGCTTGGATCCGTCCTGGGCGTTCCACTGTGTGTACTGAAGTTCGCCTTCGATCATGACAGGGCTGCCCTTGTGGAGCCTGCTGGCAACCCTTTCCGCCAGCTGCCTCCAGGTGACCACGTCAACGAAGCAGGTCTTGTCCCGCCATTCGCCGTCACGGCCCCTGTATCGCTGATTGCTGGCTATCCTGAAGTTGGCCACATGGGTGCCGTTCTCAAGGATGTTTGTCCTGGGGTCGTCGGTGAGGTTTCCCGAGATGAGTACCTTGTTGATGCTGGGCAGCCTGATGTCCACGGCTACTCACCGTCCTGGAGGGCCTGTGGCTGACCGGAGGAACCCATTCTGGTGTTTCTGTCCTGCCTGAGGGTAAGGTGGCGGAGGCAGTTGTCGTTGATCCTGAGCATCTTGTCGATGGCTTCCTTCACTGAGGGCTCGCCCTTCCAGTGAACCAGGTGATAAACACCCTCGGCAGCCTTGTTGATGGGGTACGCGAGCTGGCGGCGGCCCCAGTCGTCCAGACCCAGCAGTTCGCCCTCGCCTGAGGATACGATCTCCTGGACCCTGCCGGTCTCCTTCTTAAGCTCAGCTTCGGAGAGACTGGCGCTCCAGATAAGCACGGTTTCGTAGGTAGTCAATTAACAAAGCCTCCTTTCGGCCCTGTTGGTGTGTAACGAACACCGGCCCGAAAAGGAGACAGACTGATCGGTCATGTCCGGGAACCCTGGGTTCCAGCGCAAACGCGCTCTGCTCTCGGGCCGGCGACAAATTCATTGTCGCTTCGTCCCCGGGTCATTGCCCGGGGAAAGCAGCCCGCTATTATGCAGGTTCGACCCCCCGGGGGTCAAGGGCGCAGGAGCGCGGAAACGGTTTTCGGAACGTCACATATGGGAAGCGCGGATATATCGCTGTTCAATCTGTACGATCTCTGCCCGGGGTACACTATGTACAGATGATCCAGGAAGAGGTCATTCAAGGCTGAATGCATGGATTTAGTGGTGCGAGGGCTCTCTGAAAGCTTGAACTCGAATCCGATATTAATGCCCTCCGGGTCCAGGAGCAGGTCAAGTTCAGCTCCGGAGTGAGTTCCCCAGAACCAGGCCTTCCTGTCCCCGGCCACGGAAAGGACCTGCTCCATTGCAAATCCCTCCCAGGAGGCTCCGGCCTTTATGTGGCTGAGAAGCTGTCTTTTGTCATCGATTGACAGCAGAGAGTGGAGCATCCCTGAATCCCGGATATAGACCTTGGGCGTCCTGACCTGTCTTTTCCTGATGTTCACATGCCAGGGCGGAAGGGTTCGCACCATATAAGTACCTCGGAGGATCTCAAGGTAGCGGCAGGCTGTTTTCTCCCCGGTTCCAAGGGACCTTGCGAACTCCGCAGAGTTCCACTTCTGGCCGTGATAATGGGCAAGCATCGTCCAGAACTTCCTTATGGCATCCGAGGGAATGCCGAACCCCAGTTGCGGGATGTCCCTCTCCAGGAATGTTCTGGTGAAGTTCTGCCTCCATCTCACACTGGCGCTTTCACTGCCTGCGAGGAAGCTCCTGGGGAACCCTCCTCTGAGCCAGAGCGAATCCCACGCGGACCGGCCAACTTCGGACAGGCTGAAGCCTGACATGTCAACGAACCCTATGCGGCCAGCCAGACTCTCGGAAACCTGCCTGACCACTGAAGGGGATGAGCTTCCCAGGACCAGGAACCTGCAGGAAAGGCCCGGGTCGTCAACAAGCACCCTCAGTATCTCATATAGCTCAGGCATGCGATGTATCTCATCAAGTACGACGAGTCCCGACAGGTTCTGAAGAGCCAGCATCGGATT
>CAYLXG010000050.1:0-10539 GCA_964387445.1 uncultured bacterium | reverse complement strand
AAGTGGTGCGTTTTGACGACGAAGAGAACGGCTGGAGCGCGCAGGGCGGCGAGCCACTCCCCGGGGTTCTCCAGGTCGAAGCGGTGAACTGCGCCGGTGAACTCCAGGCAGCGGGACAAAGTGGTCTTGCCGCACTGCCTCGGCCCCAGAAGGGCGGTTACAGGATTTTCAGCAATACCGGCCTCAAGCTGTCGCAGCAGTTCTTTTCTCTCTATCATGACACAAAAATAACATTGAAAATCGGAAAGTCAAGGCAGGATTTTCAATGTTATTCCAGTATGCTCAGAAGAAGGGGGCGGCCGCAGCCGCCCCCTGGTGTGCGATGTAACCGCGCCTAGCGGAGGACCATTGCCTGTGAGGAAACGGTTCCTTCAGTGGTGGTAAGGCGCACGAAGTAGACGCCGCTGGCTATGTTGTCGGTGTTCCAGCTTACGGAGTGGTTGCCCGCGGCAACCTCGCCGTTCACAAGCGTCTGTACCGAACGGCCGGTGAGGTCGAAGATCTGCACTGTGGCATTGCCGGTTACCGGGGTGGAGAAGTTAACCGCTGCGGTTCCCACTACGGGGTTGGCGGCGGTGGCTATGCCCAGGGTGAAGGTCTCGACGCCTGCGGCGGCGTTCTCGATGGAGGTGGGGTAGACCGCTATCTGAGCCGCAACGGGGCCGTAGTTATGGAGCCTGGCGCCGGTGTAGAGCGTGGTGGCGCTTGCGGGCACCGTAACGGTGAAGCTGGCCTGGCCGCTGCCGTTGGTGGTTGCGGTCTCGAAGAAGGTGGAGGCGTCGGAGATGCCTTCGATGCCGTCTGAGAGGGCCACGGTGGCGCCGCTCACAGGGGAGCCGCCGCTGGTGACGGTCATGGTTATGGTCTGCGTTCCAGGGTTTACCATGCCCGGGTTGCAGTCGATCTGCAGGAGGGTGGGGTTGGCGGTGTCGTTGGTGAAGATCTCCATTGCAGGATCGCCGAACCATAAGTACATCTTGGCGTTGGTCTCGCCGAGGGAGCCATGAACGCCGATGACGGTGATCGTAGCTTCCGTGATGGCTTCGCCGATGTTGTATACACCGAAGTCATAGAGATTCTTGAAGATCTCCTTGTAGTAGTCGTGGTTGGGAACGGTGTAGGAGGGGTCGTTGGCGGAAAGGTTGCCGCTGACACCGTTGTTGTCCCAGGCGAAGCTCTCGGCGAGGCACTCGGTTCCGCTCTGGTACTCGCCGCAGAGGCAGGCGATGTTGAACACCGGGGGAAGGAACGTGTTGGTGAGGTTCTGGATGTTGGTCTTGGTCCATGTGCCCGGTGCGCTCCATGACCAGTTGGTCACGTCGCCGTGGCCCCTGTATCCAACGGCGCCTATGCCGTTGTTGAACCATTCCTCCACCATGGCGTTGGTGCCGCCCTCGGGGGGATAGATCTTGTAGAAGGTCATGTCGACATCGTAGTCGTATGCAGCGGTTTCATTGCAGCACTGGGTGTACTTGCCCGGGTACTGTTCCTGGTGGGCGGCAAGGACTGCGGTGCTGGGGATGATGCCCGTGGTGTTGCCGTCGGCGAAGGAGTACTGGTAGTAGCCGTCGATGATCTTGTTGACCTGAAGCTCGATCTGGGCTGCGTTGCCGGTGAGGCGGCCAACGGCGATCTCAGGGGTGAGATCGGTGCCAACCAGGCAGGCGTACCAGTAGTCGCCAACGAAGGAGCCGTAGTTATAGCTTGGAAGGGCGGCATGGTCGCCGGCTATAAGGGCGAACCTCGTGAGGGAGGTGTCGAAGTGGTCGGTGATGGCGGCCTTGATAACGCCTGTGGAGGAGCCGCTGGCAAGGGTCTCAACAGCTGTTTCGTAGCCTATGCCCTGGTAGAACTCCACAAGGGGCATGATGGCGTCGAGGTTGGCTGCGGTTGTAACGAAGACGTACTCTGCGGCTTCAGCATCGGTGGGAGCGGAAGCAGCGGCCTCCACGGTGCCGTAGTTGATCAGGTTCCTGGAAGCGGCGTTCCTGACGAACTCGGTGGAGGAGAAGGCCAGGTCGGTGGGTGTGCCCTGGAAATCGACCCTGACCCTTATGGACCTGGCGGCCTGAAGCTCGCCGGTGGCGGGGTTGTACCTGAAGGGCGTTACGTTGAGCCTGTCGGTATTGATGCCGCCCCAGATGGCGGGACTCACGGTCTCGGCCCACTGGGCGGGGAAGAAGGAATTGGTCTCGTAAACGGCCTCATCCTGCCTGAAGGGGTAGGGGTTGTGGGGCATGTCGATCTCGGGGGTCTGCACCGGAACAAGGCTGATGCCGGTGTAGGTGGTGTAGTTCACATCTTCGATGGTGATGGTGGGCTGGGTACCGAAGGGAAGGGCGAACATCCGGGGAACAGTTGGGAGCTCGGGAAGCCCCACGCTGTTCTGGGAATGGAATCCAGGGAGGACCACGGTGTCCCATGTGGATCCGCCTGCTGCTGTCCTGCCCAGCCAGAAACCGGGAACGGTTATGTCCACGGTGATGTGGCCGGCGTCGGACTCGACCAGCTGTACACCGCACTCGGCGCCCGGCTGGCCGCCGAAGGACTGCCAGTCGTAGTTGCCGTGCAGCGAGAATGCCGCAGCCGCGAAGAGCGCGGCCATCAGAAACGCATGCTTCATATCTGGTGTTTCTCCTCTCGAACAATGGGTACGGGGTTCACAGTTACTGGAACTCGAAATTTACTCGGCTGTATAATCATGTCTCGGACCCTGCAAGTCAATACAGGCTGTTGACCTGTGAGTTCCCCGGTAGAATAATCCTCTTTCGAAAACGAAAGGAGAGAACAGTGAAAAAAGCGCTTTTCATTCTTGTCTGCGTTGCCCTTGCAGCGGCGGCGGGTCCAAGGTTCGGAGGACGTGTGGGATACACCACCGCCGAAGACCCGTTCACCGGTCTCGATGCCGACGGCGCCATCTTCGGAGGACAGATGACCTTCCCCCTGATGCCAATGCTCGGTCTGGAGATAAGCGGAACATATACCAGCACCGAGTCCGACATATCCATGGAGAACTATCTCACCAACTACATCGAGGACGAATACGGATACAACTTCGAGGGGAACATGGACGGGCTGCTGGACTACCTTGAGAACGAATGGGGCTGGGACGATCCCACCACAGGGCAGCTCCTGGAGGACTACACCGCAACCTATCACAATCTGGGCCTTGCGGGAATACTCCGCGCCGACATCCCCATGGGCGCTTCCCCCCTAAGCCCGTATGTGGGCGGGGGAGCAGGGGTGCACTTCGTGGTGAGCGATGCCGATGCCATGCTCGCGGCGATCGAGCAGCAGACCACCGGGCAGACCACCATCGACCCCTACGACCACATCTTCCCCTCTGCGGAAGGAGTGGCTGGTCTTACCTTCAAGCCCATGGGAATGCCCGTCTCCGTTTTCGGTGAAGTGAGGCTTTCCAAGCCCTTCGGCGACGATGCCGGCGACGCGATAGTGACCTATTTCGGAGGAGCCAACCTGGGTTTCTAGGAGTTCACGGTTTCAGGGGCGCGCTTCTTCGGAGGTGCGCCCCTTTTCTATTATTGCCCTGAATTCATTCCAGATGCCCGGGGCGGAGCACTGCACTCCCCGGGAAGAAATATCCCAGCTGCTTTCCCTGAAGCCGGTCACCGTTCCGCCGGCTTCCCTTACAAGGAGTACTCCGGCGGCCATGTCCCAGGGATTCAGCCTCTCCTCCCAGAATCCGCCCAGCCTTCCCGCTGCGGTGTAGGCAAGGTCCAGTGCGGCGGAGCCGCACCTTCTGATACCCCGGGCCTTTCCCAGAAAACTTCTGAGCACGCCCAGGTCGAAGGTAAGGTCTTTTTCCGTGCGGGTGTACGGGAAACCGGTGGCGAGAACGGCACTGGAGAGGGATTCAGCATCTGAGACGGTTATGGGTTCACCGTTGAGGAACGCCCCCTGGCCCCTCATTGCAAGGAATGTTTCCCGGTGCACGGGGTCGTGTATAACTCCCATGCTCAGTCCATTGTCGTCCATCAGTGCCACCGAGACACAGTAGAAAGGGATGCCCACGGCATAGTTGTTGGTGCCGTCCAGCGGGTCGACCACCCAGTATGGGGGTGCAGGGAACGAGCCGTTCCAGCTCTCCTCACCCAGGAAGGACGAACCCGGGAGGAGTTGTGTAAGTCTTGTCCTCAGAAGGTCCTCCGCGAGGATGTCCGCTTCGGTGACGTACTCCATCCCCGCCTTGCTGCCCACGGTGAAACCCCGCTTTTTCACTTCCTGCAGTACGGCTCCGGCTTCCTCCGCCGCGGCCGCCGCTTCTTCCACGAATCCCACTGGTCCACATCCTTCCCTGGAACGGTACCGTGCAATTATATCAGGGGATACCCGGAAGGAGGAACTCATGGGCTCCATGAAGCTGGGCAGGAAGCTCCAGTACTACCTGAACGACCTTCTCGTTCGGAATCCGCTGTGGCAGATATTCATTCTGGTGCTTTTCTCAGCGGCGGTGGTGGGCCTGGGCATCCTTCTGGTGGAAAGCCACCGTGTCTGTGACGAAGGAGAGACCCCCTTCTGGTGGAGCCTCACAAGGCTCATGGACCAGGGCACCTTCGTGGATGACCACGGGAACGACACCCATTCCCGCCTTGTGGCGGTATTCATTACGATTTGCGGAGTGATGGTCATGTCCACGCTGATTGGTACCTTCTCCTCGAAGATCACCGAAAGGCTGGACTATCTCAAGCGGGGCCGCTCGCCTGTGGTGGAGAAGGGGCACTACATCGTATGCGGCAACGGCGACCGGATCTACGAAGTCACCAGGGAGCTTCTGAAGGCCAGGAATGACGAGCCTCCCCGGAAACGGGCGGCGCTGGTGATGTTCTCGGAATCCTCCAGGGAGGAAATGGAGGAGCTTCTCGCCCAGAGGACCGGCAAAAGGTCAGTTCGTGATGTGATATGCAGAACGGGCTGCGTTACCGACATAGATTCCCTGAGGCTATGCGGCTTCGATGCCTGCAGGGGTTTCGTCATCCTGGGAAAGGAGGACTCCTCGGTTCTGAAGACCCTTATCGCGGTCAGCGCCCTCTGTGACGGGAACGAACCGGCGTCGGTGTGCGAGATACGCGACGAGAGGATGAAATCCATATCGAAGATGGCCCACGAAAGCGTTGTTACCGTTCCCGTCAGGGAAGTGGTGATGCGCCTTCTGGTCCAGATATGCAGGCAGCCGGGTCTCAGCGCCGTATACAAGGAGATACTGAGCTTTTCCGGAAGCGAATTCTATTTCTGTGATTCCTCCGAGGTCGAGGGTCTGGCCTTCGGCGACGCCGCCGCCAGGCTTGCGACGGGAGTCGCAGTGGGCGTGCAGAGGAACGGAGCCGTCAAGCTGAACCCCCCTGTCTCGCATGTCTTGGGCAGCGGCGACCGTCTTCTTGTCCTCGCCGAAGACAGGGGCAGCATAAGGTTCTCCGATCCTCCCGCGGTTGCCGAAGTGAGGGCAAGGGGAACGAAGCCCTGCGGTAATCTGTTCAGAATGCTGGTTTTCTCCGGGAGCAGCACCAGGTTCGGCCTCATGCTGAAACTGCTGGACAGGTATTCCCCCGGGGGTGCCAGGATAGTCGTAGCGGGTTCCCTGCCCCTGGAAACGGGGGAAGGGCTTATTCATGGGCTGGAATGCAGCAACTGCTCGCTGGAATACGTTGAGGTTGACAGAACGGACCCTGAGGCGGTGAAGGCGCTTGCTCCACAGGACTATGACAGCATTCTTGTGGTATCGGGCAAAGCCCCGGGAGAGACCGATGAGATGGCCGATTCCCAGAGCATAGTTACGCTGCTTATCTTGAAGGACATCAGGCGTTCCCTGAAAGACAAGTGGAACGGAACCGTTGTGGCGGAGATAAGGAACCCCAGGAACAGGAGGCTTGCCACCGCTGCGGAGATAGACGACTTCGTGATCTCCAATGAAGTGTGCAGCATGATAATGGCGCAGCTGGTGAAGCAGAGGGAACTGGCCGGGGTGTTCAGGGAAATGTTCGACCCCAGGGGATGCGAGATACATCTCAGGTGCCGCGATCAGTACTGGCCAGGAACCTTCAGGGAGCTGGAGGCCCAGGGACGAATGAGAAATGAAGTGGTCCTGGGCTGGCTCACCGGCTCCGGTTCTGACTCCAGGGTTACGCTGAATCCCCCCAGGGAAGAGGTCATGCCCGGTGATAGCGACTGCAGGATAGTTACGATAGCTGAAAGGTAGACCGGCGATGAAGGGTTCAGGTTTCATTGGCATTCTGGGTCTGGTGACGGGCTCCCTGTTCTGCATACTGGGGATAGTTCTCATGGCGGGGGTCCCTTTCCTGACGGCCCCCATTGACTCTATGCTCCAAAGTTCCGCAAGGGGTCTCAGAACCTCCAGCGATGCCATCGGCTCAGTAACGGAAGGGGTTTCCAATTCCACAGGAATGGTGGAGGAGGTGCGGGTATCCCTGGAATCAGCTTCCGGAGCACTGGAGGGAACCGGAGAGGTCCTGGGTCAGACGGTGGAGATACTGGAGGAAACCAGGATCATCCTCCCCGCGATGGCCAATGACATGGCCTCGATGCCTCCGATGCTGAGGAATCTCATGCCCAACAACCACTTCGATGAAGTCGCGGAGAGAACCGAGATACTTGCAGGCATGCTCGGCCTTCTGAACACCAGACTGGAAAGCCTTTCCATCGACGTGAACGAGACCTCCGACGCGATAAGTGGTGTTGCCGCATCCGTGGAGACCCTGCAGGTGGACCTGCTCTCCGCCGAGGGTTCCTTCAGCGAAGCCGCAGAGAAGATGGAGGCCACCGCCTGCTTCCTTGAGAATGGCTCTTTCACCTCTGTTGCCGCGGTGTTCTCCGCCGGGCTGGGTGTCCTTCTGTTCCTCACAGGGCTGTTTCAGATCATGTCGGGGCTGACAATAAGAAGGCTCATGCGGAACGGCTCCGGCGCCTGATGGGGAAGCTCCTCCTCGTTCTCTTCTTTGCGTTGCCGGTCATGGCCGGCTCCTTTAAACTCCTGGACGACACCCTGGACCTGGGCGTTGGCAGCTACAGGTACATCAAATTCCGGATAACGCCTGATCAGTCCGTGGATGCTGTGATATCCGGGAGCATCGGCACCGTTCCGGATTCCACCGATGTGGAACTCATCCTTCTCACCGAGTGGAACTATCTCACTGGCTGGGTGAACAGGGGCGAGGTTGATACGCTGGGTCTCCGCCGCGACGGTCCGGGGCAGGTGCTTATCGATATCCCCGATTTCGGCGACTACGTACTCGTGGTGAGCAACCGGGGAAACGCAGTACCAGTTAGTGTTCTCACCGATCTCAGAGTGAGCTTCGAGGGTACGGGGATCACATACGATACCCTTCCCGTGGGAGTTACCCTGCTTGTAACCGTATTTGCCGCGGCCCTTGTGATAGCGGCGGCGGTGATCACCATCAGGAAGCTGGGCTGATGGTTTCCGGTCCTTATTTACTATATTCCAGAGCGGAAATATAAGGAAGGAGTACCCATGCTCATTTCCACCAGGAGCAGGTACGGGCTGAGGGCCCTTACCCATCTGGCCCGGTCGGACCGCTCGTCTCCCGTGAGTCTGGGAGGCATAGCGGAGATCGAAGAGATACCCATAAGATACCTTGAACAGATATTCGGAAGGCTCCGGAGTGCCGACATAGTAAGGGGGCGAAGGGGTCCCGGGGGCGGTTATGTTCTCAGCCGCGAACCCGGGGAGATATCCCTGCTTGACGTTATCCGGGTGCTGGAAACCGAGTTCTTCCAGACCAACTGCGCACTGATGTGTCCCGACTCCTCCCATACCGAGGAGGAGAAGAAGAAGGGCTGCGCAAGGGAGGAACACTGCCCCACCAGAAGGCTATGGTCGGATATTAAGGTCATCTGCGAGTCCTACCTGAACAACAACACACTAGTCGATCTGGCGCACGGATCGCTTGAAATGGAGTAAACGGCAATGTGGAAGTACTCCGACGTATTGATGGATCACTTCATGAACCCCAGGAACGTTGGCACCCTCGAATCCCCCGACGGCCATTCAGAGGTGGGTTCGCCCCAGTGCGGGGATGCGATGTACCTGGACATAGACATAGACGATGAGGGCCGCATAAGCGACATAGCCTTCAAGACCTTCGGCTGCGCCGGAGCCATAGCCAGCGCATCGGCCCTTACCGAGATGGTGAGGGGCCTTCCCATCGAAGAGGCCCTCCAGATCAGGAACAGCCAGATCGCCGAATACCTGGGCGGCATGCCCCCGGAGAAGTTCCATTGTTCCGTCATGGGCCATCAGGCCCTGAAGGCGGCGGTTACGGACTATCGGGAAAAATGCGACGCCCTTGAGAAAACGCTGTCCGAAGCAGGAGTGAAGTCTGTACTGGTGCGACCCAAAAGGGTTTACGTCTCCTCCGAGGAAGACGCCGTTAAGGCCAGGGAAGCCCTTGCCGACGGAAGCATTGCCGTAGAGGTGAAGTGATGGAACCCGTATACCTGGACAACGCGGCAACCACCCGCATCGCCCCCGAGGTTCTGGAGGCGATGCTCCCATTCCTCGAGGAGAATTACGGAAACCCTTCCAGCTTTCACACCTTCGGAAGTTCCCACATGGAGGCCGTGGAAACCGCCAGGGGGCAGGTGGCCAGGCTCCTTGGGGCCAGGGCAGAAGAGATATTCTTCACCTCCGGAGGTACTGAGAGCGACAACCAGGCCCTGCGCTGCGCGGTTAAGATGGACCCCACAAGGAGGGGCATCGTAACCTCCGCCGTGGAGCACCCGGCGGTGCTGGAAACCGCCAGGATGCTTGAGAAGGAGGGATGCACCCTCGGCATCGCCCCTGTGAACGGGAACGGCGAGGTGGTCCTTGAGGAACTGGAAAAGCTGGTGGATGCCCAGACCGCTGTGGTCTCCATAATGGCGGCCAATAATGAAACAGGGGTCATCATGCCCCTGAAGTCCATTGCCGAGATCTCAGCGGATGAGGGAGCCCTCTTCCACACCGATGCGGTGCAGATGGCCGGGAAGTGTCCCCTGGACGTACACACCGCAGGTATTGACCTTCTGAGCCTTTCCGCCCACAAGATCCATGGCCCCAAGGGTGTGGGAGCACTCTACGTGAGAAGGGGCATCGAACTCCCTCCGCTGATCACAGGGGGTCACCAGGAGAGGGGCATGCGGTCGGGGACTTACAACGTTCCCGGGATCGTCGGGCTGGGGAAGGCGGCTGAACTGGCCCTCACCCACCTGGCGGACACCGTGGTGGAAGAGAGAAGGCTCAGGGAGTCCTTCGAGGCCAGGGTGAAGGAAAGTTGCCCCGGAGCCTTCATCGTTGCCGATGAAGCATCGGAAAGGCTTCCGGGAACGGTAACCGTGATTTTCCGGGGGATCGAAAGCGAAGCCGTTCTCACCCTGCTGGACATGCAGGGCATATACGCCTCTTCAGGCTCAGCCTGCAGCACAGGAAGCAAGGATCCCAGCCATGTGCTCTATGCCATGGGCATCGACCACACCCTTGCCAACAGCGCCGTGAGGTTCAGCCTGAGCAGGTATACCACCGGCGGGGAGATCGACAGAACGGTGGAGGCCCTGGAATCCATAGTAGAGAGACTCAGGAGGATCTCCCCCTACACGGGTTAGGGAGATCTAGAAACCCGTTCCGGTCCAGAAGAACCCCGCGGATATTCCGAAATCCTCATATCCCTCCAGCCCGGCGGATACACCGCAGTCCGCGGTGAGGTTCTCAGTAAGGATGAACTGCACGGAAGCGCCTGCCTCGAGGTCGCCGTCGGTGGATCCGTTCAGGGAACCGCAAAGAAGGAAGTCCGGAGAGATGTAGCTGGTTCCCCCTCCTGTGAAGTAGAACACCGAACGGATGTCGTCCTCGAAGGGATTCCTTCCACCGTTGAGAGCGTATTCGCCTGACATGGAAAGTCTGAAGTCGAGGAATGTGGTGCTGGTGACCCCACCGAAAGCAAGCTCGGTCCCCCTGTCCCTGAACTCCTCTCCGGTGGGCAGAGAAAGTCTGCCGGTGAGCTTCAGCGCGGTTCCGCCCCTGGTGGTTTCGTAGAGCCAGCCCCCGGCAAGGGTCATGTCGCCCAGGAATGAGCCGCTCCATGGTTCGTCCATTGGGACCAGGGTGATAACGGCTGAGAGTTCAAGGTCTTCCGCCGCTCCCCAGCAGCCGCGAAGGGGCACCGCAAGAATGGACCCTCCCGATGTCCCGGTGTATTCCAGGGATGCTCCTGCCCTGAGGGTTCCCTCCTGGAGTACGTCGGAGCAGGAAAGCCCCTGCCATCCGGAAAGGCCCCTGGGGCCAAGTCCCATGGATTCGGCCAGGGCTGAGAGTGTAAGAAGGGCCGTTGCAAGCAGAGCTGTTTTCATGGAATCCTCCGGGGTTGACAATGACGTGTGCAAAATGGAAAGATATCATAATATAGACTCTACTCCTTCGGAGGGTGTATGAAAGCGGGAGAGGCTGGAGTTCTGGCCGCGGCGGCCCTGCTGGTTGCAGGGGGCCTTTTCGTGGGGTTCACCCCGATGCCC
>CAYLXG010000049.1:0-15444 GCA_964387445.1 uncultured bacterium | reverse complement strand
ATCGCCTGTACTGTGGCCAGATTCAGCTCGGAAACGATAGACTCCCGGCTGCTTCCGAGTTCTTTTCCAGGATCATCACCAAGGTTAGCTGCGTAATGACACCGTTAGACGTGAGGAACGGCGGTACTTGACAGTGTCGTTCGCCGTTGAGATAATTAGATACTTAGCTAAGTATGCAATTGGAATGGAGTGGAGCATGGACGAACTGCTTGCAGTTTTCAAAGCGCTGTCTGACCGGAACCGGCTGCGTATCATCTCAGCTCTTCGGGCTCATGAGTCACTGTGTGCCTGCCAGCTGACGGAGCTGATACAGGTAACCGGGGCAACCCTGTCGAGGCACATGGGGATACTTGTCTCCTCGGGTCTGGTAACGAGCATGAAAGAAGGAAGATGGGTTCATTACAGCATGTGTCAGGGTGAGGAGCTGAATGCTGCGCTGCTTGAGTGGATGGAGGAGCGGCTTACCGGGGATCCTCAGGTTTCATCTGATCTGGAAACGCTGATCGGGATCACATCCGTGGACCGTGAGGAGATATGCAGGAAGCAGCGCAGTTCGGAATGCCACTCATAAAGGTGTGGGAAGTGGATGGGAGCTTGCCGGAAATGGTGGTTCCGAAGAAGAGCAGCTGGACTGCTGTCGCAGGGTTCGGGATGAGATCATGATCTTTGCTGATGCGTTGCCCGGTTCATTGAACCGGCTGAAGGGAAGCAGGAATGCGCAAGGATGAACACCGGACGATCGAAGAGGTTCAGGCCAGATACGGGGAGATAGCCCGGGAAAAGGGTTCCTGCTGCGGGGTGCCTGCATCCGGAGACCATGAAGTCTCTGTGATGATGGGATACACATGTGATGACCTGTCGAAAGTACCCGAAGGGGCCAACATGGGACTGGGATGCGGGAATCCGCAGGTGACGGCTGAACTGAAGCCGGGGGAGGTTGTTCTCGACCTGGGATGCGGCGGAGGTCTCGACTGTTTCCTGGCCGCCGGCATGGTCGGCCCCGAGGGAAAGGTGATAGGCGTCGATATGACACCTGAGATGATATCACTGGCCAGGGACAACGCCGGGAAAAGCAGTTTCTCGAACATTGAGTTCCGTCTTGGCGAGATCGAGCACCTGCCCGTTGCCGACAGCTCGGTTGACGTGATCATCTCCAACTGCGTCATCAACCTGTCGCCGGCCAAGGAACAGGTGTTCCTGGAGGCATATCGCGTGCTCAAACCCGGTGGCCGCCTGGCGGTGTCCGATACGGTCGCCGTTGAACGGATACCGGACGATGTCCAGGGGAATGGGGATGCTTACTGCGGGTGCGTCGGCGGAGCCGCCTCCCCAGAAGAGATTGAGAAGATGCTCAGAGAGGCTGGTTTTTCCCGGATAGCCATAGAGCCCGGTGAAGGCAGCGCAGAGATGATCCGTGACTGGTTCCCGGGAAGCGGTATGGAGAGGTATGTCAGATCGGCGATGATCGTTGCCGTCAAGGAGGAAGGCACCGGCGATGAAAACTGATTGCGGACGGAACAATGACAGGCACATGACCAGCATGTTCGAGAAGTACCTTACCGTATGGGTGGGGCTGTGCATTATCGCAGGGGTTTTCCTGGGGAGGGTAGCCCCGGGGTTTGCCCGGGCCCTGGACGGCATGAGCCTTGATGTGAACGGGGCACCGGTGGTATCGATACCCATAGCCATATGCCTGTTCTTCATGATGTATCCCATAATGGTCAAGATAGACTTCG
Organism: uncultured bacterium; assembly: GCA_964387445.1. Classification (GTDB taxonomy): domain Bacteria; phylum Fermentibacterota; class Fermentibacteria; order Fermentibacterales; family JCC-6; genus Sabulitectum. Next base: position 13,708 of record CAYLXG010000049.1, on the reverse strand, counting down.
CCAGCGTTATAAGAGCAGGCAGGAGCGGGAAGCCGGTCTTCCTCACCCTGTTCATCAACTGGTGTGTAAAGCCCTTCACCATGTATGCCATCGCGTTGCTCTTCCTGGGAGTTCTCTTCAGGGGATTCATCGGGAGCGAAGCGGTGGACCTGGTGAAGATGCCCCTGGGCCTGGACCTGCCGGTGGGCGCTGAACACGGTGCCGGGACAGTAGTCATGCAGGACGGGATCAGGATGCTGCAGATCCCCCTCTGGCGGAGTTATTTCGCCGGGTGCATCCTCCTGGGGATCGCTCCCTGCACGGCCATGGTCCTTGTATGGGGCTACCTTGCAAAGGGCAATGACGGGCTTACACTGGTAATGGTTGCCATAAACTCCCTGGCAATGCTTGTTCTTTACGGGCTGCTTGGCGGATTCCTGCTGGGAGTGGGGAGACTGCCCGTGCCCTGGCAGGCCCTTCTGATGTCGGTGGGTGTCTACGTAGCTCTGCCCCTCGTTGCGGGATACTTCTCCAGAAGATTGATCATAGCCAGGAAGGGCGAGGAATGGTTCAAGGAGAGATTCCTTCACATCCTTACACCCGTCACCATCAGTGCCCTGCTCCTTACCCTGATCCTTCTCTTCAGCTTCAAGGGTGATACGATACTGAACAGACCGCTGACGATACTCTGGATCTCCGTGCCCCTGTTCATTCAGACCGTTCTCATATTCGCACTGGGCTACGGCGCCGCGAAAATCCTTAAGCTGAAGTATGAGGACGCAGCTCCCGCGGCCATGATAGGCGCTTCCAACCATTTCGAGGTAGCCATCGCAACTGCTGTGATGCTCTTCGGCCTATCCTCCGGCGCCGCTCTTGCAACAGTGGTGGGAGTGCTGATAGAAGTTCCGGTGATGCTGATGCTGGTGCGGATATGCAAGCGAACAAGGCACTGGTTCCCTGCGTAGCTTCCTGCGGCCTTTATTCAGGCCCGGGCGCCTGGCTGAAGGCCAGGTTCATCTCCGCGAACGGTGATGGTGAGCCGGGCCGCCTGCCAGGTTAGCCCATTGTGTTCCGTACCCGTGGCCGGAGTTGTATACCGGCGGGACTCACAGGGCACGAGCTGCCTCGAAACGGTTTTCTGATCCGCTGATTCGAACCCTTGCATACGGGTTCCTGCGGGAAGAGCAGGGTCATCGTATTCAAAATGCAAAGCTGCGGGCAATGCGATAGCATATTAATGCGCTGCAGCTCATTATGCTGCTTCCTCTCCGCGGCACTGTTCAACTGCGTTTCGCTGAAGTATCATAGCCGCTATGGCCACAGTAGACGAAAAACGGATAATCCATACCATGCACATGGTATCGAAGAAGCACGGAACGAAATTCGTTCTGAAGGACATCTCACTGTCCTACTTCTACGGTGCCAAGATCGGCGTCATAGGCCTGAACGGCTCAGGGAAATCCACACTCCTCCGGATCATCGCAGGAGTCGATACCGAGATCATGGGGGAGATCAGCAAGGCCGCCGGCTTCACCGCCGGCATGCTTGAGCAGGAACCCGTTCTCGAGGCCGGCAAGACGGTGCGACAGATCGTTTCCGAGGGCGTTCAGCAGCTGGTGGACCTCCTTGAGGAGTACGAGAACATAGGGCTTGCCTTCGCAGAACCCGACGCCGACTACGAGAAGCTGGGCAACAGGCAGGCGGAGCTGCAGGACCTCATCGAGGCCGCCGACGGCTGGAACCTTGACACCAGGCTGAACCTGGCAATGGAGGCCCTCCGCTGCCCCGACCCCGAACAGGTGGTGGACGAGCTTTCCGGCGGTGAACGGCGCAGGGTGGCCCTTTGCAGGCTGCTTCTGCAGAAGCCTGACATCCTTCTGCTGGATGAGCCCACCAACCACCTCGACGCGGAAACGGTGGCATGGCTGGAGAGGCATCTGCAGCAGTACCAGGGCACGGTTATTGCGGTTACCCACGACAGGTACTTCCTGGACAACGTGGCCGGCTGGATACTGGAGCTGGACAGGGGAGAGGGGATCCCATGGAAGGGGAACTACTCCCAGTGGCTCGAGCAGAAGGCAAAGCGTCTTGCCATGGAGGAGAAGGCCGACAGCCAGCGGGCCAAGACCCTGGAGAGAGAGCTGGAGTGGGTAAGGATGACCCCCAAGGGCAAGCATTCGAAGAGCAAGTCCAGGATCTCCCGCTACGAGAAGCTGCTCTCCCAGGGGCAGTGGTAGAAGGTCCGGGAGGTTAGCCTCTCGTTCCCCCCGGGTCCCAGACTGGGCTCGGTGGTCATAGAGGCGAAGTCGCTGGCAAAATCCTTCGGCAGCAAGCTGCTGTTCAGCGACCTCTCCTTCGAGGTGCCCCCGGGGGCAGTAGTGGGCATCGTGGGCCCAAACGGAGCGGGAAAGACCACACTTTTCAACCTGATCACCGGCACCCTGGAACCGGACAGCGGTGAGCTTAAACTGGGTGAAACGGTGAAGCTCGCCTGCGTTGACCAGCTCAGGTCTTCGCTTGCCCCGGATAAGACCGTTTGGGAACAGCTCTCCGGCGGCAGGGAAATGATTAAGCTTGGAGAGAACAGGGAGATTAACAGCAGGGCCTACTGCTCGTGGTTCAACTTCACAGGGGCGGATCAGCAGAAGAAGGTGGGGGTGCTCTCAGGGGGCGAGCGGAACCGGCTTAACCTTGCCATGATGCTCCAGGAGGGCAGCAACGTTCTGCTGCTGGACGAACCCACCAACGACCTCGACGTGAATACCCTCCGGGCGCTGGAAGAAGCCCTGGACGACTTCGCCGGCTGCGCCATGGTCATAAGCCACGACAGATGGTTCCTCGACAGGGTCTGTTCCCATCTGATAGCCTTCGAAGACGGCGACGTGCTCTGGTTCGACGGGAACTGGACAGAATATGCCGAGTACCGCAGGAGCAGGCTTGGGGCAGCCGCCGAGAGACCCCACAGGTACATCCACAGGAAGCTTGAGAAGTAGTATTTAATCCCCCCGCTGCAGTTCTGTGGAAAGGCTTTCCCGGGAGCGCTAAGACATCGTCCTCATGGACTGCCATATCACTTTGATTAACGGCTGTCAGGCGAAGAGCTCATAAGGTCCGGGGAGGCGGGAACCCATAATCCCGACATCCTTATCGTTGCCTTGACCGCCTGCACCCTGAAGGCGACAGTGATAAATTCCTCTCCGCTATGATCTTCAGGAACGTGCCCAGGCCTGCGAAAGGCTTGAAAGGCTTTGTTCCGGAAATGATCTGGACAACTCACATCCTTTGAAGACAATTGAGATAAAGTACTCCAGGCTCAAGGAGCACCCTGCGGCCATGGGATGGAATCTGCAGAAGCGCTGGACGGGCCTTCCCAGGTAACATTGACACTGGTATAAAAAAGGCTGATTCTTCTTCGTGTTCATAATAGTCCAGGGGAGAACAGCTGAGATGAGCGCTTTTTTACTAATTGCATCTCTGGCGGTGCAGGCGGCTGCCGCGGCAACGGCACTCATCGTGGCGCTGAAAACAGGCAGGGTGAAGGGCTGGCTGCTCCTGGCCCTTGCCATGGCGCTGATGACCCTGCGCAGGCTCGCCTCCCTGGCAGCCCCCATCCAGTACAGGGAATACATCGCCGAGGGGCTTGCCCTGGCCACATCGGTCCTCGCGGTCCTGGGAGTGCTGCTGATATCCGGGGCCTTCAGGCGTTTCCATGAAGCCGGCGAACGGCTTAAGAATGAGCTGCGGGAGAACGAACGCAACAGAAGAATGCTGGAGGAGCGGGAGAGGGAGTACAGGACCCTTGTGAACAACCTGCCCGGTTTCGCCTACAGGTGCGCCAATGACAGGAACTGGACCATGCTCTACATAAGCGAGGGCTGCACCGAGGTCACCGGCTACTCCCCGGATGAGCTCCTGGGAAACCGCATGCTGGCTTTCAACGACCTTATCGACGGTGAGTTCCAGGGCAGGATTTGGAAGAAATGGCAGAGGGTGCTTTCCCAGCGGGGGGTCTTCCAGGAAGAATACCCCATAGCCACGAAGCACGGCACCCGCAGGTGGGTCTGGGAAAAGGGCTGCGGCGTCTTCTCCGACGATGGGGAGCTGATGTTCCTGGAGGGATTCATCGCGGACATAACCGAACGCAGGAAGGCCGAGGAGGAGCTGCAGAAGGTTGAGAAGCTGGCAAGCGTGGGAACCCTGGCCGGGGGTATCGCCCATGACTTCAACAACATAATGACCGGGATATACGGCAACATCTCCATGGCCAGGGAACTGATACCCGCCGATGACAGGGCAGCGCTCTTCCTGGAGCAGGCGGGGGAGTCCATGGAAAGGGCCACCATGCTCACCAGACAGCTTCTTACCTTTGCCAGGGGGGGAGAGCCCAGGATGGAAAGCGTAGATGTGGCCTCGCTGATCGAGGAAACGGTGCGTTTCGATCTCTCCGGGAGCAGCACGGAACCGGTCTTCCTCTGGCAGCCGGGTCTCTGGAAAGCCGACGCAGACAGAAGCCAGCTTCAGCAGGTGGTCTCCAACCTGACACTTAACGCCTCCGAGGCGATGCCAGGGGGAGGCAGGCTGGAGGTTGCCGGAGAGAACTATTCCCATCTCTCCGTGGATGACCTGGAAGTGAATCCAGGGGATTATGTGAGGATTACCTTCCGTGACCACGGCTGCGGAATCCCTGCCGAGGACCTGGAAAAGGTGTTCGATCCGTATTTCAGCACGAAGGACGGCGGAACGGGCCTGGGGCTTGCCACGGTGTATTCAGTGGTCCGCCGACACGGGGGAAGGATAACCGTCTCCTCGGATTCCGGGAAGGGAACCGAATTCACCCTTCTTCTCCCGGCAGGCGGATCGGATTCGGAGGATACCGGGCAGGATAAAAGGGAACAGTCGGACAATCGTTCGCTGCGAATACTCGTAATGGACGACGAGGACATAGTATGCCAGGTGGCCCTGAGCATGCTGGAACACCTTGGCTACGAGGCGGAGGCCTTCCCCGACGGGGAGAGCGCCGTCGAGGCCTACAGACGGTCCATGGAAGCCGGCGAGCCCTTCGACCTGGTGATAATGGACCTCACCGTCCCCGGCGGGTTAGGCGGTGCGGAGGCAACCAGGCGCATACTGGAGATCGACCCGTCGGCAAGGGCGATAGTATCCAGCGGGTATTCCGAGAGTCCTGTGATGTCCAGCTACCGGAACTACGGGTTCAGGGGGGTCATGGAAAAACCCTATAGCCTGGGCAGGCTCAAAGAAACGGTATCTTCGGTCCTTCAGGACTGAATCATCAGATAAAGAGGCATCATGGACAACGAAAAAGTGCTCGAATTCTGTACCGTGGACCTTCTCGACAAGGCCGTGGACCTTTTCGGAGGCGAAAGGGGCTCTCAGGAGCTTATAGATGTCTCTGAGAATGTTGTGTACTCATACCGGGGAACGGACAGAAGGGTCCTCAGGCTTACCCACCGGGGGGGGAGGACGACGGGGCAGATACAGGCGGAGCTTGACTGGACAGCCTGGCTCAGCGGAATGGGGGCGAATGTCCAGAAGCCTGTCCCTTCGGTTAACGGCAGGCTTGTGGAGACGATCGGTTCAGGGGACACTGACTTCCGCGTCACCTCCTTCGAGTTCCTTCCCGGAAGGGAACTGGAGGACGAGGAGATCACCCCCGTGGTGATCCGGGAATGGGGCAGGACCATAGGTCTGCTCCACAGGCTCACGAAAAACTATGAGCCGCCGGCAGGTCATGAGAAACGGTTCTCCTGGAGCGAGGACGACGACATACTGAACATGGAGAGGTACATCCACGGCGAGCAGCCGCTGGTTCTCTCGAAGTTCCGGGGTCTGATCTCGAAGCTGGGGGAGCTGCCGGCGGACCGGGACTGCTTCGGTCTGATCCACTCCGACGCCCACTACGGGAACTTTTTCTGGGACGAAGGCGTGATAAGGCTTTTCGACTTCGACGACTGCTTCTACACCTGGTTCGCCCTTGACCTGGCCACTGTGTGGTACTGGGCGCTGTACCTGCCCCAGGGAGACGGGAACCGAAGGCAGTTCATGAAGGATTTCTCCGATATCTTCATGGAGGGCTACTCAAAGGAGAACAGCCTGGATCCCGAATGGCTGGAGAGGATACCCATGTTCCTGAAGTACCAGGAGATGCTGCTTTACATCTATTTCAACAGGACCAACGACATGGAGAACCTCACCGAGAGGCAGAAGGAGATAGCCGCGGCCTATCGCAGCCGCATCGAGAACGAAATTCTCTGGTTCGGTAAAATTGAAGGCTGAGGGTCAGTCCAGGGAGAAGTAGTCCTCGAATGGTTCAACGTATCCCTTCGGGACGTATTCCCCGGTTTCCCTGACCACTTCGTACACGCCTCGGTAATCGCCGTCCGCCACCCTCCTGAGCATGGTGATCAGCCTGTCGATGTCCTCCCTGGTGCTGTAGCAGCCCAGGCTCATCCTCACCATACCGGGCATCCTGGACTTGTCGCCGGCCAGGAACTCCACGCGCCAGTTCTCAGCCTCCTCCGGGGAGAGTCCCAGCAGGCTGACCACATAGGGGTGGGCGCAGAAGCAGCCGCTGCGAACGCCTATGCCGCCCTCGTAGCCCAGTATGGCCGCAAGAAGGGAGTGGTGAACGCCTTCCAGGTTGAAGGGTATAACGCCGACCCTGTCCAGCTTGTCGGGGTCGCTTTCGCCGTAGATGATCATGCCGGGGATCTTCTGAAGCTCGGTGAGGGCATACCTGGTAAGTTCCACCTCGTGCTCCTCCACCTTTTTCATGGTGCGCTTCATAAGAGCCCTGGCTGAGGCCGCCATGGCTATCGCGCCGGGAACGTTGGGGCTTCCCGCCTCCTCCTTGTCGGGAAGGCCTGCCCAGTAAACCTCGGTGGGTGTTACCACATTAACCGTTCCGCCGCCGCTGTAGTCCGGCGAACACTCCATGAAAGCGTGCTTGGGTCCGATGAGGCATCCCGTGCCGTAGGGAGCGTACATCTTGTGCCCGGCCAGGACAATGAAGTCAAGGTGTTCGGGATGGCCGTCGGGCTTCATGTCGATGGCCCGGTGGGGGGCGAGTTGAGCGGCGTCGATGAGTATCAGGGATCCGGCCTCGTGGACCTTCCTGGCAAGCCTGTGTATGGGCTGCAGGTAGCCGGTGACGTTGGCTGCTCCAGTTACGGCCACCAGTGCGAGCTTGTCTTTGTGAAGCTCAAGCTTCCTGTCGAAGTCGTCCTCGTCGAGCCTGCCGTCGGGGAGGATGTCCACATGGACCACCCTGTAGTGATCCCGCCAGGGAAGATCGTTGGAATGGTGCTCCATTCGTGTGGTGATGACCACGCAGTCTTCGCCGTGGGGAAGACTGTGGGAGAGCTTGTTTATTGCCTCCGAGGCGTTCTTGCCGAAGATCACGGTGTTGTGATCGAGGTTAGCGCCCACGAACTCGGCTATGACCTCCCGGGCCTGGTCGAAGGCCCTGGTGCTGAGCCTGGACTTGAAGCCGGTGCCCCTGTGAACGCTGGAATAGAAGGGCATGAAACGCTCAAGCGCTTCAACGGCATCCCTTATGGGCGGAGTGCTGGCTCCGTTGTCGAGATTAACATAGGTAGTGGTCGATCCGTCAAGCAGCGGGGTCTGCCTGTCCAGTCCCAGGATTCTGTCTCTCATCATTCACCTTTATGTTAAGACCGAAAATCTCTCATGGCGTGCAGCCCGAATATAGCAATACTTTTCATGAAACTCCAACCCAGTACTTCACCGAGGTCAGCTTAACTGAATATCATACTATAAGGACGGTTTCTTGAAAAGTGCGAGTTCGCGGTGTCTCCAGCAGAAGGTCATGTGGTCATTCACCATGCCCGTGGCCTGCATGTGGGAATAGCAGATGACCGGACCGAAGAACCTGAATCCCATTCCCTTCAGGTCACGGCTTATCCTTGTGGAAAGGGGCGTGCTGGCGGGAACGTCGGATATCCTGCTGCAGCCGTTGACGATGGGTTCGCCGTCGGTGTAGCCCCAGATGAAGCGGCAGAAGGAGCCGTGTTCAGCTGCTATGTCAAGGAAGATCCGGGCATTGTTCACCGCAGCCTCTATCTTCATCCTGTTCCTTATTATTCCGCTGTCGTGCAGCAGCGCTTCAACTCTTTCCCCGGAGAAAGAGGCAACTCTTTCAGGGTCGAATCCGGCGAAAGCCCTTCGGTAGTTCTCCCTCTTCCTGAGTATCGTCAGCCAGCTGAGACCCGCCTGGGCGCTCTCCAGCACCAGGAACTCGAACATCTTCCTGTCGTCGTGGACCGGAACGCCCCATTCAGTGTCGTGGTACTCCTTCATTATTCCCGGTGCAACGGCCCAGGGACACGTGTTCTCCATGCTGCTCCAAAAAAAGAGGGGCGCCGGCGGCGCCCCCCGGGGAATTTTCTAGCCCTTGAGGACCTTTCGCATCTCGTTCATGTTCTTCTTCATGTCGCGGTTGGCCACGGCTATGGTTGTGAAGGCCTCGTCGATGAACTGAAGACGTTTGATGAGGACGTCGGTGAACCTGAGGAGGAGCTTGGCGGCGATGCCGGGCTTCTTCTCAAGGAACTCGCTGAACTTATCCCAGGACATGCTGTAGAGAACGCTGTCCTCGGTGGCGAGAACAGTAGCGGACCTGGGCGAGCCCTCCAGGAAGGACATCTCGCCGAAAACGTCCCACTCGGAGAAGATCGCAAGGGGTACTGAATCCTCGTCCCAGTTGTCGCTTGCCTTCGCGGCTCCCTGCTGGATGAGATAGAGGTCCCTGGAGTTCTCTCCCTTGCGGATTATCTCCTGGTCGGCCAGGAACACCTTCTTCTCGCAGAAGGAGAGGAATTCGGTTCTCTCCTCGTCGGTGAGTTCGTCAAGAAACTTGCGTGCCATCTGTGCCCTCCTTGCAGTTTTCGTTGCATAATAATATGAACAACACCGGTGAAAGAAAAGGAGCGTCTCATGAAGAAGCCCGCAGTTATCGCCGCGGTTTCCATGATGCTGACGTGGGGATGCGGAGGAACCCAGGATCCCGGTCATGATCTGGAAACCGGTTCCCAGGTTCCGGACACCATTACGATAACAGCAGCGGATACCCTGGGAGAGGAGTTCGGGGAGGGACCCGACGTGTTCGCCTTCATCGCCGACGCAGCCTTTACCCCCGGCGGGAACGTGGCGGTGCTGGACGCCGGGAAGGTTATGCTGCAGGTCTTCACACCGGAAGGCGATGAGCTTTTCACAGCCGGCGGGAGGGGTTCAGGGCCGGGGGAGTACACAATGCCCCTTGGTCTGGCTGTCACAAGCAGCGGCTTCGTGGTCTCGGACCTGGCAGGGGGCAAACTCCTCATGTTCGACTCCACCGGCGCCTCCGCAGGTGAGATCACCGGTTTCTTTCCTGTGCCTCCGGTGAGGATAAGGGGAGCGGGCGACAGGTTCCTGGCCACGGACATCTTCATGGACATCCAGGAGGGAAGCCCCCCCACGGTATCCATGGATTTCGTTGCCTTCGAGAGCGGCAGCGAACCCGCCGTGGTCTACGAAAGCCACCCTATGCAGATGAGCGGGGGCATGGTCAATTCGGATGAAGCGCCGAACTTCGCCTTCGCCGCCGGTCCCGGAGGGGAGGCATGTCTCGTCCTGGTAAGCGATTCGCTGTTCAGGCTGGCCTGCTACGGAAGGGATGGAGAACCGCTTCTGGAGATCTCCGAGGAACGGGAGAGGGTGCCTCTCTCACAGGAGGAGCTCGAGGAGGATGAACTGGCGATATCCCTTACCATAGAGAACGGCGAAACCTCACTGGACCGGTCGAGACAGCCTGTCACAGCCACCCACAGGGACCTGGCCGAAGGGGTGGGGGTTGACCGCAGCGGTCTGATATGGGTGAGGATGGGGGATACCGGCTCCACCTATTTCAGGGTCTATACACCTGAGGGAGAGCTTCTGCACATCGCCGTTCCCGACGGGACCATCGACCCCGATGCCCGTTATTCCATCTCTCCAGAGGGTATGCTGGCCTACGACGCGGACCCCATGGACTGGCCCAAGGTCTACATTCTTCAGGTGAACTGAACGATGCTCCCGCTGCTGCATGTCCTCATTGCCCTTCCTGTTTTTGTGAGCGAGCTGCCGGGAGAGGGGGAGATACGGACTGTCGGCACCATTCAGAGCTCAAACGGCTATTTCACCGTTAGCAACATAAGGGATTTCCCCGGCGCTGTTCCTGACATCTACCTTCGTTACCTTGACGACTGGGGTGAAGCCACACTGGGCTTTTATCTGGGAAGCCAGGGCGAAGCGCTTCAGCTCTGCGGCTTCGCCGGGGAAAAGACCATACTGGTTCGAAAACCCCTCCAGAATGCCGTGACCGTTCTTCAGGCGGGGGGAGCCGAAACCGACTATCCGGTCTTTCAGGATCAGTTCCTGGGGGGAGCGGCCATGCATCCCGGGCTGGAACACCTTCTGCTGGCAGGGAACGACAGCCCTGACAATGCCGCTGTGAGGTTGGCCATGATGAATACGGATATGGAGGTGCTCTCGAACCAGCTCTTTCCCGATGTTCAGATGGAGGTGGCCTCGGTATCCTCGGTGGGAGGAGAGACCTGCGTGCTGGGGTCCACAGGGCTTTCCGGATGGGAAAGGGATGTTGCCCTCTTCTTCCCGGGAACCATGGAGGTCCGCCACTTCATGCCCCAGCCGGGAAGGTTCGATCCTGTGGACATGGTACCACTGGAGGAAGGCTGCTTCGTGGTTTGCAACGCCATAACGGAGGACAACGGCCAGGTGGGCGGACTGTTGATCATGAGGCTCGATGGAGCTCTCTCAATTGACTGGACGGCGACTCTTTACGGCGGAAGCTGGCTCTCCGCCTCGGCTGCGGATGCAACAAGTGAAGGGATCATCGTCACCGGCTGGACCAACGACCTGCCCATGTCCGAGGTGAACCGTTCGGACTTGCTGCTGGCGGAGTTCTCCACCGAGGGGGAACTGCTCTGGACCATCACCCATGGCGGGAATACAGTGGACTACGGGCTGGATGTGACCACATGCACCGACGGCGGGTTCGCCGTCTCCGGCTGCTTTGCGGATGACCTCTACAACGGGCTGGTGCTCAGGACCGATTCCCTGGGAACCCTTGAGGGGATGGGGCTCGAAGAACAGGGTATCGTTCAGCCGCTGGTATCGGTGGTGCAGAACCCTTCCCGCTGCGGAACGGTCAGCATCCTTATCTCGGAAAACATGGGAACGGACGTTTCGGTGAGCCTGTTCGACATGTCCGGAAGGGTCGCTGGAACCACCTCCGCAGTCAGCGGAGGCGCAGCGGTGTTCACGGATGTGCCATCCGGAGTCTATCTTGTCCAGGTGTCCACTGCCCTGGAAAGGCATACGATGAAGGTAACGGTGGCAGGGGGTGCACCATGACGGCACAGCTTCTCACAGCAGTTCTCGCCGCATCCGCCACAATGCTCTTCGTTGGGAACAGCTACACATTCGGCAATGGTGGTCTGTGGACCATCACCGACAGTCTCTACGGCTCCGTGACAGGGGATACCCTGATTGCACTCAGCCACACCATGGGGGGAGCCACCTTCCAGGACCACTGGAACGACCAGGAGCTGAGATGGCTTCTTGAGAACGGCGACATCGACATCGCGATCTTCCAGGAGCAGAGCTGCATGCCTGTGATAAATCCCAGTCTGACATACCAGTACGGCGACAGTCTTGCATTGCTCTGCGCCGGGGCTGGAATACAGCCTTCCTTCCTTATGACCTGGCCCCGGAAGAACGATCCAATGATGCTTCAGGGACTGGAGGAGTGCTATTCAAGGATGGGATATGTGCACGGCTGCCCCGTTGCCCCCTGCGGAAGGGCCTTCGCAATGCTTCAGGGAGCGTTCTTCCTCCTGGATCTCTACGCCGCCGACGGATCGCATCCATCCATTGAGGGGTCCTACCTTGCGGCTTCGGTAATAACCGTTTCCGTTCTGGAGGCCGACATAACGCTTCCCGGAGCATGGAGACCCCAGGGAATATCGGAACCTCTTGGCGAACTCATAAGGGAAACCGCCGTTACAGCCTGTTCTCTCTACGCTCAGCCAATGGAGGCCGGCCCATGAGGTACGACGCAGTGGTGCTGGACCTGGACGGCACCCTTCTGAACACCCTTCCGGACATAACCAGGGTGGTGAACGGGGTGATAGCGGACATAGGGATGGCCCCGGTGTCCCGGGAGAGGATAAGGTCCCTGGTGGGCTCAGGTGTGGAAGCACTGCTGGAGGGTCTGGGGGTGCCCGGGCAGTGGAACGCGCCCCTGTCAGAAGAGATAAGCTCCCGGTACGCCCGGATGAATGATCCCATGTCCGAGGTGTTTCCCGGGGTCTCAGGGATGCTGGACGCTCTCTTCAAATGGGGAGGCCCGGTGTGCGTGCTCAGCAACAAGACCACAGCCGGGGTAAAAAAAGCACTCGGGGATCATTTCTCCGGATACCCCTTCTCCGCGGTTCGAGGTTCCGTTAAGGGTCGTCCGGCCAAGCCGTCGCCGGATGTGCTGCTTGAAATGCTCAGCGAAGTGGGGGCAGCTCCGGAGAGGGCCGTAATGGCCGGGGACGGGGAAACCGATGTGAAGGTGGCCGCCGCCGCGGGAACGGTTCATATAGCCTGTTTATGGGGCTACAGGGAAAGGAAGAAACTGGAAAGTGCCGGTGCTTCGGTTTTTGCGGAAAGCCCTCTGGACGTGCTCAGGATACTGGGACTGCGGCCCTGAGGCTTCCTGGCACGGAAACGAACTCCACCTGGTCTGATTTCCCGATGTCCACAGGTTCGCCGTCCAGTTCCAGCAGCAGCGGACGGCCTCCCTTTCTCCTTACGGTAATTCTCTCTCCCCTGGAAGCCCGGGCCCATCTTGTTTCACCCAGGGTTCCTGAGAATATCCTTCCGAAGTTCCCCAGTATGCTGAAGAAACCCGGCGGAGCCAGGCAGAGCCCGTCCAGCATGCCGTCCCAGGGGAGGGCCGAGGGCGCCAGCATCATGCCGCCGCCGCTGTAAGCCCCCACCCCTGCGGTGAATGTGAGGTAGTTCCCATCGTGGAAAACGCCTCCGTCGCAGGAGAACTCACCTGACCAGAGCGGCGGAACGAGTGCTGAGAAAAGAAGACTGACCGCATAGCAGGTCCTGTTGAGAGGTATTACCCTCCTCATGGCCACGGCCCTTCTGAGAACCAGGGCGTCGAAACCCATGCCGGATGAGTTGAGAAAGAACCTTGATGACCCTTTCCATTCCGCCCTGCCGGTGTCGGTAACCCTGAAGCTCTCTTCCTTCATTGCTTTTGCGGAGCACAGGGGAGAGGGTCTGGGGTAACCCAGGGACCGGGCCCAGTCGTTCCCGGAACCCGCCGGGAGGATGGACAGGGCAATATCCAGGTTCCCTGCTATAACCGAGGCGGCATCGGATACGGTTCCGTCGCCGCCGTAGACTGCGATCCCCTGAAAACCGGATGCGATGGCCTCCGAGGCAAGGGCCCGGGTGGTCCCAGGGGAATCGGTGAATCGTGCCGAGAACCTTACGCCGGTGTCCTCCAGCATTCTGGAAACACCCTTCCAGTGCTTCCCTGCGGAACCACCGCCAGCAAGTGGATTGACTATTACCAGCCATCTCATGACAACCTCCGAAGGGTTTTCTACCAATGAAGGAAGGTGAAGTCAACGAGCAGGGGGTTGACCGA
>CAYLXG010000048.1:6093-15666 GCA_964387445.1 uncultured bacterium | reverse complement strand
ATTTGCAGCCCAGTTCCCGGATCCTTCCAAGGAGCCGGTGCAGGTGTTTCTCGGAGCTTTCAGGGTGAACGGTGATGTAGCTGCACCCCGCTTCCGCGAAGGCCTCCACCAGATCAGCTGGTCTGTCAACCATGAGATGGGCGTCCACAGGAATAGAGACAGCCTCGCAGATGGAACGGGCAACCCCGGCGCCGAAGGTGAGCACGGGAACGAAGACACCGTCCATCACATCGAGGTGGATCATGTCCGCCCCTGCCCTCTCCATTTCCAGAGCGGCATCGGCGAGCCTGCCATGGTCACAGCCCAGGAGCGAAGGGGCAACCTTTATCACCACTGCCCCCAGCCTCCTCCGCCGGTCCTGCCCACCACGACGGTGACCGTGTCTCCCCTGGAGCACTGGCCTCCGGAGGGGGGAGCCTGTTCCAGTACGGTCCCTTCCTTAAGGATGTCGGTAATTGTCCTTTCCTCGCCTATCACGAAGACCAGACCCCTGGATGAGGCCAGGCTGTCAGCCTCGGCCACGGCGAGGCCGGTGAGCACCGGTATCCCTGTCCAGCCCGAGGAGACAAGGAGCCTGATGGGCCTCCTCACGGATATGCTGTCGGTGTATCTGGGGGCAACTGCGATCACATGCCCCTCGGGGACCGAGGGGTGGGGTATTCTGGTTCTGCCTGCGGAATAAAGCTGCCAGTCGGCGATTTTCTCCTCGGCGTCGGTGGCGGAGAGCCCTATCAGGGAATCGGGGTGGAAGGCCCTGAACAGCGGCCCCACGTTCCAGAAAATGTTCACCGGGGCTCCCTGGGGGACTTGTGTTCCAGGCGGCGGGTCCTGCCTGGTGACAAGGCCCATTGTCTCGAAATCGCCGTACTCGCTCCACTGCCCCGCCAGTACCAGGTTCCCTCCCTCGATGAGGCTCTGGGCCTCCGCCCTGGTGAGGCCGGTAACATCGGGAACCGAGACCGGGGCAGCGGATGAACCCATGGATGACAGGAAAACAGGGGTCTCGAAGACCATGGGAGCTGAAAGGGTTCCCGAAAGGAAACCCAGCCCGGCACCCACAACGAGAAGCAGCACGAAAAAGGCGGCTCTGTTCAAATCATACTTCCTTCAGTGTTTCCGCAGGTCAATAAATACCCCTGACCAGACACATCCGCAACCTTCACTGGAAGAGCCCGACCATCCACACGGCCAGGGGCGCCAGCACAAGTGCGGGAAGGTAGTTAGCAAGCCGGATCGACCTCAGTTCCATCATGTGAACGGATATGCCCAGCATGATCACGCCGCCGGCGGCGGACATCTCCGTAACCATCGCTTCGGTGAGGATGCCGCTGAAGAACGACGCCCCCAGGGTGAGGGAGCCCTGCACCGCAAGCACCACAAGAGCCGAGGCGGTGACTCCCATTCCGAAAACGCTGGCGAAGGCCAGGGCGGCGAAGCCGTCCAGCATGCTCTTCACCAGCAGCAGGGAGCTGTCTCCCGCCAGGCCGTCCTGTATCGAACCCAGGACCGTCATGGGGCCAACGCAGAAGACCAGGGAGGCGGTGACGAACCCCTGGCTGAACCGGCCCCGGGAAAGGAAGGGTGAAGAGGCGGCCCTGCGTTCCAGGCCTTCCCCCAGGGAGTCCAGCCGCTTCTGGAGCCCCAGCGCCTCACCGATGATGCCCCCCAGGGCAACGCTGCCCAGCACTATGAGTATGTTCTGTGTGGCAAGGGCCATCTTAACCCCGAGGACCACCACCACAAGGCTCATCCCCGTGATAACGGTTTCCTTCATCCGCGGCGGGAGTCCAGCGCCCAGAAGGCTTCCCAGGGTTCCCCCGGCGAGCACCGTGGCGGTGTTCACAAGTGTTCCGGTCATGAATCTCCCTCCCCCGGTGATGATGAACTGAAACGCCCCCTTGAGGAAGGATTATAATCCGCGTGGTAGCCTTCAACCAAAACAGTGGAAACGGATATTGCACCGTGAAAGTCATCCTTCTGGGTACAGGTACTCCTAATGCCGAACCTGACCGGTCGGGTCCGTCGGTCGCCGTCACCCACCGCGGGGAATCCTGGGTGGTGGACTGCGGTCCAGGAGTGGTAAGAAGGGCCTCGGCATCAGCCCGGGCCGGGAACCCGGAACTCGAGCCCCGCAATCTGAGGAACCTGCTGATAACTCATCTTCACTCTGACCACACCGCAGGGCTGGCCGACATCATCCTTACCCCATGGGTCCTGGGCAGGGATACACCGTTGAGAATAACCGGGCCGGAGGGGACAGCGAGCATGGTCTCCTCACTCACGGAAGCATACAGCGCCGACATAAGGGAAAGACTGGAAGGCCTGGAACCCGCCAATCCCGAAGGCTTTCGGACGGTCGTGGAGGAAATACACGGGGATAGGAAGATCAGAAGCGGAGAAGTGTCCATAACCTGTTTCAGGACGAACCATGGGGGTCTGCCCTCCTGGGGCTACAGATTCGAGTCAGAGGACGGCACCATAGCGGTATCGGGGGATACCGCACCTTGCCCAGGTATGGTGGAGGCCTGCAAAGGTTGCGATATTCTTGTGCACGAGGTCTATTCAAGCATTGGATTAATGAACAGGGAGGAGGAGTGGAAGCGCTATCACAGCTCTGTTCACACCTCCGCCGACGAGCTTGCGCGACTGGCTTCGGAAACAGGACCAAAGCTCCTGGTCCTCTACCATCAGCTTCTCCATGGGGTTGACGAAGGTACGCTCATGAAGGAGATAAAGAGAACATATTCAGGCGAGGTGGTTTACGGGGAAGACCTGCAGACCTACTCCGCAAGGGAGATCAGATGAGTACCGAACACACCTGCACCGACCTCAGGGACGAACTGGCCAGGGACCGAACCGAGATGGCAAACGAGAGGACCCTGCTGGCATATGTGAGAACGGCGATAATGCTCCTTGCGTCGGGCATTACACTCCTCAAGCTCCTCAAGGTGGACAACGAACTGAGGATACTCGGCTGGGTCCTCATTCCCCTGGCGATTGCCGTGGGAGTGATAGGCTATTTCAGATACAGCAGCGTGCGGAAAGACCTTAAGAAGCTCTACTGAGAAGGCTCGATCACTTCTGCAGCAGAGCCGTCGAGACCTATCTCGTCAGCCACCGTCCTCATTCCGTCTATCACGTCCTGTATCAGCTCAGAAAGCTCGATCCCCAGCATCTCTGCGCCCTTCTCCATTACCTCCCTGCTGGCGCCGGCGGCGAAGTGCTTCGTATTCCACTTCTTCTTCACCGACTTAACCTTCAGGTCGAAGAGGCTCTTCGATGGGCGCACCAGCACGCAGGCGGTGACCAGGCCGGTGAGTTCGTCTATGGCATAGAGGTACTTCTCCATGATGTGCACCGGCTCAACATCGGTGCAGATGCCCCAGGCGTGGGACATCACAGCGCGGATGTAATCTTCGGGCCATCCCTTCCCGGCCAGTATCATGTGCGTCATGGTGCAGTGCCTGTCGGGATACCTTTCATAGTCCAGGTCGTGAACCAGGCCGATCACGCCCCACTTGTCCGGGTCTTCCCCGTGCTTCTTCGCTACATGGCGCATCACCGCCTCAACGGAAAGGGCGTGGTTTATCAGCGACTGGCTGCTGTTGTGCTCCCTGAGCAGTTCGAAGGCTTCTGTTCTGGTTGGTACGCCGTTCTCCATATGGGCTCCTTTACATGAGTGTAAGCATGGAAGCGAATCTCTCGTACTCCGTCTCGCAGGGCAGCCCCCTGTTCCTCAGCAGCTCTATGATGGTCTTCCTGTTGAAGCGCAGGAAGGGGTCCACCTTCTTCTCCCATCCCAGGGTGGCGGTTAGCAGCTCCCCGGGGCGGTATCCCTCCCTGTAGACCTGTATCAGGTCGTTCTCGGGCTCCAGCCTCTCCGCCTTGTCCAGGTACTCCAGCAGGTAATCGTGCCCGGCGTAGATGTTCGTTCCCTCGGGAAAGCCCAGTATCTTCATGATGGAATCGTAGAAAGCCCTTGTGTCCCCGGTGAAGCATCTGCCAATCTTGCCGTTGAACAGGGTGTCCCCGGTGAGGAGATCCCCGCCGTGGTACAGGCAAACCGAATCCTCTGTGTGCCCGGGCGTGTGGATTATGCTAACGGGATTTCCCTCCAGCATGACCTTCTTCATTCCTGGGAGGTTCTCCACGGGAATGAGTTCGGCTGAGGTGGCCGAGAGAAGCCCTTCATTGCCGCAGGTGTGGTCGCCGTGGGAATGGGTATTGGTCACAAAGGCAAGTTCGAGACCGGAGGCTTCCAGATACTGAAGCATCTCATCCACCGCCCCGCCGTCAACGGCCATAGCCGACTTAGCCCCGGTTATCAGGTAGCCCAGATTGTCGCCGTAGCGGAACTGTACGGTCTTCATTTCTCACCGATCCCTTTGAAAGAACTATGCCATCATAAGAAGTGTAAGCAGCAGCACCGGCAGATATAATAAGATTGCCGCCGCACATGCCGCGGCAGCGTGAATCCACCTTGCCGAACCCCGGCGAATGAGAACGGCGATGGACCCTGCGAAGCCTGCAAGCCCTGCCAGGAACACGATCCTTGCCGCGGTGAGCAGCCCGGGGAAGGCCCCTGCTCCGGGTTCATTGGCAGCCCTCCAGTGAAGCATATGCAGGCTCACTGAGCAGAGAAGCACGAAGAGGCTCAGGCCGACAAGGAGTACGACTCCCCTCCCACCCTCTCTGCCCTCAGGTCTCATTCCACATCACGAAAACGGTTGTGCCCCCTTCTGGGTTCTCCGCCATCCCCACCCGCATGAACCGGACGCCTGGAAGCTCGTATGACCCGCCTGTGAGTTCCCTGCCGGAAGCGTCCCACCACGGCGCATCCTCAATCTCTGCGAAGGAATCACTTACATCCGCCAGTGAAGCCGGATCCACCACATCGGGGTCGAAGATCTCAGCCATGGCAGATGGAGTGGTGAACTTGAACCAGATCGCGTCATCTATCCCGGAACCCAGCAGAATGAAACCCTCCGCTTCTATCTCCACCCCGGGAAGGATGTGCATCTCCCGGCGGCATCTTTCCACATGATCAGGCGTCGGATCGGTCGTGTTCACGTCCTCGCCGAAGCTGATGCACCCGCAGAAAAGAACGAGAACCGCCACAAGATAGAGTTGGGTCACAGGCTCCTCCTTCATGAACCGGATACCTTGTAATCTATTGATTCCGAGGCATCCGGGGCCATACCGCAAAACGGCCTTGCACGGGGCTTCTTCACACCACTTGACCGGGATGCTTTCGGAATTATGATCGGTTCCCTGTATGTCATTACAAGTAACGATATGAGAATGAAAAGGGAAAGATGAGACTTCGTGTCAGGGATGCCGCCGAACTGCTGGATGTGTCAGAGAAGACCATATACCGCTGGATAGCTAAAAAGGGACTTCCGGTGCACAGGGTGAATGAACAGTACCGGTTCAACAGGGCCGAACTGCTGGAGTGGAGTTCCTCCAGGCAGATTCCAGTCTCCTCCAGGATGTACGAGGAACCCGAGGACTCCTATATCCCCTCACTGGCTGAAGCTCTCAGGGCTGGGGGGATCCATTACAGGGTCGGCGGGACCGACCTCAGCTCAGCACTGGGTAATGTCGTGGACATGCTGCCCCTTCCCGAGGGAGTAGACAGGGGTTTTCTCCTGGAGGTGCTCCTTGCCAGGGAATCCATAGGCTCCACCTCCATAGGCAACGGAATTGCGATTCCCCATGTTCGCAATCCCATCACACTGAACGTGACACAGCCCATCGTTTCCCTGAGCTTCCTTGCAGGGGAGATCGATTTCAACGCCCTGGACGGCAGGCCGGTTCACACACTGTTCACCATTGTGAGCCCTTCGATCAGGGCGCACCTCAGCCTTCTTGCCAGGCTTTCCCATGGGCTTCGTGGCTCTTCCTTCCTGGAAAGGGTAATGGAAAGGGCTTTGAGGGAGGACATACTGAACGCCGCATCGGAACTGGATCGTTCCCTTCCCGGCGGCAAAAAGGGAACCATGTGATCCAGACGCTGATTCTGGTTTCCCTCGGTTTGACCGCCCTGGGAGCATCAGCCTGCTCAATGCCCTTTGTGAGCGGGCGCGCATCACGCTTCATCGGGGGATACACCGCAGCCGCAGCCGGTGCGGCAGCCCTGACCGCCGCCGTGCTCGTTCTTCTCGGTGGCGATCAGGTATCCTTCACCGCCCGGTGGCAGCTTCCATTCGCCTCCTTTTCGCTGATGGTCGACGGACTTTCAGCCTTCTTCATCATTCCGATCTCCGTGGTCTGCAGCCTGGCCGGCATCTACGGCACGGGGTACACCGGTGAAGAAGGGAACGGTTTTGCGGGAAGGATCAGCTGGACATGGTTCCTGGTGCTCATGGGAAGCATGATCCTGGTCGTTGCTGCCTCCAACGCCATTCTCTTTCTCATTGCCTGGGAGACCATGACCATCTCATCCTTTCTCCTTGTGATGAGGCATCATGAAAAAGGGGAGGTCAGAAGGGCAGGATGGATCTACCTCACAGCCTCCCACGCCGGCACCGCGCTGATACTGGTCCTCTTCGCCCTGCCGGGCTCCTTGCATCCCTCGCCCAGCGGGCTGGTACATCCGGCCTGCGGTCACGGTCTCTTCTTCCTGCTTGCTCTGGCGGGTTTCGGCACCAAGGCGGGAATAGTACCTCTTCATGTATGGCTTCCGGAAGCCCATCCCGCTGCGCCATCCCATGTCTCCGCAGTAATGAGCGGAGTGATGATCAAAACGGGCGTATACGGACTTCTGAGAATGCTCACTTTTCTGGGATCCCCGGAGAACTGGCCCCTTTGGTGGGGAGGGCTGATGGTGACTGCTGGAGCGGCATCGGCGGTGTTCGGAGTTCTCAACGCACTGGGACACAGGGACATCAAGCGCGTCCTGGCATACTCCAGCGTTGAGAACATGGGTATAGTCTTCATCGGGCTGGGCATATGGATGACAGGAGCATCAACCGGAAACGGTCTCATGTCATCACTGGGTCTCGCCGGCGCTCTGCTGCATGTATTGAACCATTCCATCTTCAAGAGCCTGCTGTTCCTTGGGGCCGGTTCCGTTGCAAAGGCCGCCGGTACAAGGGACATGGAACGTACCGGCGGGCTTCTGCGAAGGATGAGGAAGACCGGACTGGCCTTCTTCACAGGCTCGGCCGCAATAACCGGCTTGCCACTGCTGAACGGCTTTCCAGGGGAGTTCCTGATCTACTGGGGAGCTTTTGCCGCGCTGTACAGTGGGAACAGCCTTCCTGCCGCTGTGTCCGGAGTATTCTCGATAGCCTGCCTTTCCCTTGCCGGAGGGCTCGCCATGGTCTGTTTCACCAGACTGTTCGGCATCGTGTTCCTGGGATCCCCCAGAAGCGAAGAAGCGGAAGCCGCCGCAGAGGTATCTCAGTCGATGTACCTGCCAGCAGTATTCCTGGCTGTGTTCTGCCTTGCGGGGGGGCTTCTGTCCCACATGGTGCTGCCCCTTCTCCCAGGGGTAAATGGAACAGAAAGAATGTCAGAGGCACTGCGCAGTATCTCCCTGGTCTCCCTGATCTTCCCGGCTTTGATACTGACAGTGGCAGCAGCCCGCAGACTTCTCCTTTCCGGGCGTACCGTGAGAACGGCCGAAATCTGGGGGTGCGGATACAGCCATCCCACCAGCCGCATGCAGTACACCGCCTCATCCTATTCCCTTCCGGTGCTGAACCTGTTCAGGAACTTCGTTAGCCTGAGACGGATCACCAGATCCAGCGGCGGTCCTTTCCAGGAAAGGATCATTGTAAGGTCTGAGATGACTGACTCCTTCACCCGATGCCTTTACGGACCGTTGTTCAGGGCACTTCACCGGTTGTCGGGCTGGCTCAGCAGGATACAGCACGGCAGGAATCAGCTGTATGTGCTTTACATGGCAGCTGCCCTCCTCTTCCTTCTTCTGTGGAAACTGGGGGTGTCGCCCTAGCATGCCCGCTTCAGCTGCACACGTTGTTCTGGCGCTCTGCCTGGCGCCTCTGCTCCAGGGGGTGATCAACAAGGTGAAGGCCTTCTTCGGAGGGAGAAGGGGACAGCCTCTCCTTCAGCCTTACCATGACATGGCCCGTCTTCTGAGAAAGGGGGCGGTATACGGAAAGATTACCACCTGGGTATTCAAGATATCCTCCCTGGCGGCTGTTGCCGGACCGGTTCTCCTCCTGACGCTGCTTCCCCTTGGAGCGGTACCCGCAATGCTTTCCTTCAGCGGCGATCTGATACTGATGGTCTACACTCTGGCGGCTGTGCGCTTCCTTATGGTGCTGGCCGCCCTGGATACCGGATCAGCTTTTGAGGGCATGGGTGCATCCAGGGAGGTGCTTCTTGCAGCCCTTTCGGAAACTTCTTTCATGCTTTCCCTGGCGGCCCTGGCAGCAGCGGCAGGCTCGTTCTCACTCTCGGACATATTTCAGGGAATGGATTCAGTGACGCCGGTATCGGTCATGTCCGCCGGGGCTCTTCTCATTCTGCTCCTTGCCGAGAACGCAAGGATACCCGTCGATGATCCCCGCACTCACCTTGAACTTACGATGATACACGAAGTAATGGTGCTGGATCACTGCGGAGTTGACCTCTGCTTCATACAGTACGGCGCAGCACTGAAACTGTGGGTGTTCGCAGCCCTTTTCTCCGGCATCTGCATGCCATTCAGGGGAACATCACCCGCTGAAGACCTTCTCGCCGGTCTCGCCGGGGTGTTCATCACCGCAGCGGCTGCGGGAGTCATCGAGTCCACCATGGCAAGGATCAGAATGCCAAGGCTTCCTGAGATGCTTGCCCTGGCATCGGTGCTTGCCCTTACTGCCTTCCTGTGGGAGCTTCTTGTATGAACGGTTTCTCCGAGATACTAATAATGCTTCTGATCCTGACCAACTTCAGGCTCCTGGGTTCGAGCAGGATACATGCATGCATCCAGACGGTTGCCATCCAGGCTGTACTTCTGGGGGTGATAACCCTCGCTTCAGCCCGATGGCATCTGGCGCCGGGGGTCATACTACTTACTGCAACAACTCTTGCCGTGAAGGGCATCCTGCTGCCCGCCCTGCTCAGGAAGGCCGTTCGTGATGCCGGAATAGGCAGGGAGATACAGCCATTCATCGGATTCGGTTCGTCGGTCATTCTGGGAGCGGTACTCCTTTCCCTCTGCTTCGTGATCTCGAGGCCGCTCCTGGACTCCGCGGCCAGCCACCAGAACAGGATGCTCATTCCTGGAGCGATGTTCACGATACTGTCGGGCATGTTCATAATAATCACCAGGAAGAAGGCCCTAACCCAGGTACTGGGTTATCTGACGATGGAGAACGGCATCTACGCCTTCGGCACATCACTGGCGGTGGAGGCTCCACTTCTAGTGGAGGCAGGCATCCTCCTCGACGTTTTCGTTGCGGTTTTCGTGATGGGGATAGTGATCTACCGGATCAACCGGGAGTTCGACCATATGGACACACACAGACTGACGGAGTTGAGGGCCTGGACGTCATCGATCTGGCAGACGCCAAGGGCAAGAAACAGACTGCCGGCATCCACCTGATCTGGTCCAGCGCC
>CAYLXG010000048.1:0-6083 GCA_964387445.1 uncultured bacterium | reverse complement strand
CATATGGACACACACAGACTGACGGAGTTGAGGGACTGATGAACTGGTACTGGGTTGTATTCATAACCCCCGCGGCGGGAGCCCTGGTCCTGGCACTGGTCAGAAGGAACGGGGCAGTCGGACCGGTCCTGCTTGCTTCGGCGGTGATCCACACCGCAGCAGCAGCTCTCCTTATCTCCTCCGGATATGAACCGCCGGCGGGTTCCTGGATATCTCCGGATCTCCCCGGGAAGCTCTTCCTTGCAGTTGCCAGCGGCCTGTTCCTGGCCACCGCCGGCTACTCCGCCGGCTTCCTGAAAAGGGACAGGGAAAACCACCCCGGTCGGAATGACTCCCTGTACGCAGCCTGCCTGCTGCTCTTCCTCTCCGCGATGAGCCTGGCCTGCTCCAGCAGCCATATCGGGATATACTGGGTGGGCATAGAGGCCACCACCCTGGCAAGTGCCCCCCTGATAACCCTTCATCACACATCCCGAAGCCTGGAGGCCGTATGGAAGTACCTTCTGATCTGTTCAGCAGGCATTGCCCTGGCCCTGCTCGGGGTTTTCTTCCTGGCCACCGCTGCCGGAGACGGGGCTGAGAACATGACAATGCCCTGCCTTCTTGGATACGCCAGAGGTATGGATCCGGTGTGGCTTAAGGCATCTTTCGTTCTTTTTCTGGTGGGTTTCGGCACTAAGATGGGTCTTGCACCTGTTCATACATGGCTTCCCGATGCACACAGCGAAGCCCCGTCCATGGTATCGGCTCTGCTTTCCGGAGCCCTTCTGAACTGTGCTTTCCTTGGCATTCTCCGCGGCCACGCAATATGCTGCGCCGCGGGAATGGAGGATTTCAGCGGAGGGCTTCTAGTGCTGTTCGGTCTTTTCTCCATGCTTACAGCAGGGGCATTCATGGTAAGGCAGACGGACTACAAGAGAATGCTTGCCTACTCCAGCATCGAGCACATGGGAATAATAGCCCTTGGAACAGGGGCAGGAGGCCTGGCCGCCGCAGGAGCCCTCCTTCATACGGTGACCCATTCAGCAGCCAAGGGGATGCTTTTCCTTGCCGCCGGGAACCTTACGGCCTTTTTCCATACGAAGAAGATCTCAGACGTTCGGGGAATGATAGCGGCAACACCTGCAACCGGGGTCATCTGGCTTGGCGGCATCCTGGCGATCACCGGCACTCCGCCGTCCGGGGTTTTCATAAGCGAGTTCATCGTCCTCAAAGGGCTGCTGACGGATTCATCGGCACTGGTGACGGCTGTCTATCTGTTTGCCCTGGCCCTGGTTTTCATCTCAATGACCCGTCATGTGATCCCGATGGTCTATGGCCGGCCTCCCCGGGACCTGATCAATCGGCTTCCAGCGGAGGCCTCATGGTCCACAGCGGGGCCTGCGGCTCTTGGTCTGTTCCTCCTTGCCGCGGGACTCTTCATTCCAGACGGTCTCTGGGATGTTTTCAAGGGGATCGCCTCCTTTTCATGGGGATCGGGACCGTGACCGGCAGGGCAGCTTTCCTGCGGAACGCCCAGCGCATTCCCGTGGGCTCTCTCCCTATGACAGGAAAGGAGGCACTTCGGGATGAGGTGGCAGAAAAGGTCCGCCTGGGAGCAAGACTGTCAGCACTCACCGTGTTCAGGAACGATCGCGGAGCACCGACCCTCCTGGCCGTTCTCTCGCACCCGTCATCGGGGGAACTGGAGATGCTCCAGGCGGAAACCGGCGGGTCATATCCTTCAATAACCCGGGACTGTCCCTGCGCCAATGTTTTCGAAAGGCTTGTTCATGAACAGTGGAACATCGTACCGGAAGGGCATCCCACGCTGGAACCGGTCCGCTACCCCAGGGGGAACCCGGGAACGGCACGTTTCCTCACCATTCCCGGGGGGTGCACCCACGAAGTAGCGGTAGGTCCGGTTCATGCGGGGGTGATCGAACCGGGGCACTTCCGTTTTCAGTGTCACGGTGAAACCGTGAAGCACCTCGATATATCACTTGGCTATCAGCACAGGGGCATAGAGGGAATGATCCCCGGAGCCCCGCCGAACAGGGTTCAGCACTACATGGAAACAGCCTCCGGTGATTCAACCGCAGGCCATGCCCTGGCTTTCTGCCTGATCAAGGAATCCCTCTCGGGCATCGTGGCACCGGCAAGAGCTGAGTCCATACGGGCAGTAGCCCTGGAGCTTGAACGGCTTGCGAACCACATAGGCGACCTTGGCGCGCTGGCTGGAGACGTGGGCTTCCTGCCCACGAAGGACTACTGCGGCAGGATAAGGGGAGATGTCCTGAACCTCACGGCCGCAATTTGCGGGAACAGGTTCGGAAGAGGCCTGGCCGTTCCCGGAGGAGTGGCCTCCGGACTGACCGGTGATGAAGCAATGGACATCAGAGAAAGACTGAAGCTCATCGAGAGGGACACGGTGAGTGCGGTGGAGCTCATGATGGCCACCCCGTCGGTGCTGGCTAGGATGGAGGGTACAGGCATCCTCCCGGAGGAAACAGCCAGGAGTCTTGGTCTTGTTGGTGTGGCCGCCAGGGCGTCAGGCATACCAGCCGATGTACGGAACGAGTTCCCCTTCGGCATCTACCGCTTTTCCCAGATCCCCGTGTGCACCTGGGCTTCCGGAGACTGTTTCGCAAGGGCTTCCGTAAGGTGGCTTGAGGTCAGACAGTCCTTCAGCTTCATCCGGGAACAGCTTGAATGCCTTCCGGGAGGGCCGGAGAAGGTCCCCGACGGTCCCATGGAACCAGGGATGATGAGCATAGCCCTCACCGAAGGGTGGCGGGGAGAGATATGCCATATGGCGGCCACGGACGAGTCGGGGCGGTTCGGGTGGTACCGGATCATCGACCCTTCGGTGCACAACTGGCATGGTCTGGCCATGGCTATGAGAGAGCAGGAGATATCCGACTTTCCCCTGTGCAACAAGAGTTTCAACCTGTCCTACTGCGGACACGATCTATAGAAGGGTTATGGTCCTGCATGCTCACCGTACTGAAAACCAGGATTCTTCAGAAACACCGGACCATGCCCTATCCGAAAGGGAAGCCACCGCTGCTTCCAGGCAGATTTCCGGGACGGCCGGTGATAGAGGATAAACCATGCAGAGAAGGCTGCCGGGCCTGCACAGCAGCCTGCCCCACCGGTGCCGTCACCTTCCAGGGGGGCGGAGGGATCGTACTGGACATGGGCCGATGCCTGTTCTGCCGTGAATGCGAAAGGGTTTGCCCGGAGGGAGTCATATCATTCCGGGGAGACCACAGGCTTGCTTCATCATCCATGAACGGCCTCATAGTGAGACCAGGAGACCCATCGGAGACGCCAGGGGAACTGATTGCGGCTGGTTTCCCTTTCAGGAGGTCCCTGAAGCTCAGGCAGGTATCAGCGGGAGGCTGCGGAGCGTGCGAAGCTGACTGCAATGTGCTCTCCACCCCTGCCTGGGATATGGGCCGTTTTGGAATTGAGTTCACCGCATCACCCAGACATGCGGATGGGATACTGGTGACAGGGCCGGTTACCCGGAACATGCACGACGCCCTTATGAAAACCTGGGAAGCCGTTCCGGAACCTAAGATCGTCATTGCCGTGGGTTCATGCGCCATATCCGGGGGGCTGTACCGTGGACACGAGGAACAGTTGGAGGGAGTCGCTTCCCTGCTTCCCGTGGATCTGTTCGTTCCCGGGTGCCCTCCTCACCCCCTGACCATCCTCGACGGGCTTCTCCGCCTCCAGGGAAGGATCTGAGATGAATGCAGCCCTCCCGATCCTGTATGCCCTTACCGCTTCTGCTGATGCGGGCCAGGCCGATGTCGCCGGCAGGATGATGACCCTGGTAATCCAGCTGGGGATAATACTTTTCACCGCCAGGGTATTCGGGGCACTGGCGGAGAAGGCAGGCATTCCCGGAGTTCTTGGAGAGCTGATATCCGGCATCATCATCGGTCCATTCCTCCTTGGAGCAATACCTTTCTACGGGTTTCCCCAGGGGCTTTTCCCCGTTTACCATGCCGCCGGTACAGGGGGAGTCATCTGGCCGGAGCTCATGGGCATATCATCCATCGCCGCGGTGGTGCTTCTCTTTAATGTTGGCCTGGAAACCGACCTGAAGCTGCTTATGAAGTATTCATTCTCAGGCGGGCTGGTGGGTCTGGGAGGCGTTCTGTTCTCATTCTTCCTGGGTGACTACGCCCTTGTCCTGTTCTCCAGAACTCTGCCAGGTGCGCCCCTGGGGTTCATGTCGCCTGAATGCCTTTTCGCGGGAACGGTAGCCACCGCCACGTCGGTGGGCATCACAGCCAGGATACTTTCTGAGAAGGGGAAGATGGACACCCCGGAGGGGGTCACCATACTCTCCGCAGCGGTTATCGACGATGTGATAGGCATAGTGGTGCTGGCGGTGGTGATGGGCATGGTATCCGCTGGAAGGGGGGGAGCCACCGACTGGTCCCACATCGGGGCAGTATCTGCGAAGGCGGTGGGGGTGTGGCTCGCTGGGACGGTGCTCGGCATCATGGCCTCCAGACGGATCGGGAAGCTCCTGAAACTGTCGAAAAGCCCTGAATCGATCACTGTCCTTGCCCTGGGTCTTGCACTGGTGCTGGCGGGTCTCTTCGAGGAGGCCGGTCTTGCTATGATCATCGGGGCCTATGTTATGGGACTGTCCCTTTCAAGGACCGATGTGGTCCACATGGTCAGGGAGAAGCTTCACATCATCTATGCCTTCCTCGTTCCGGTGTTCTTCTCCGTTACCGGCATGCAGATCGACCCGTCAAGCTTCATTTCAAGGACCGTCCTTGTCTTCGGCACCGCGTACACCCTTGTATCGGCCGTTGCCAAGGTCGCCGGCTGCGGTCTGCCCGCACTGCTGTCGGGTTTCAACACCAGAGGGGCCCTGAGAATAGGATTCGGGATGATGCCCAGGGGCGAGGTTGGACTTATAGTGGCGGGTATCGGCCTTTCGGCTGGTTTCCTCGATCAGGGTCTTTTCGCCTCGGTGATCCTCATGGTGGTGGTTAACACCATCGTTGCACCCCCTGTACTTGTGAAGCTGTTCAGGAACCCTGTGAGCGGTCTTCGCAGAGGATCCGACGCCGGATCCGCCCTGGAAACCCAGATAGCCTTCGATTTCCCGTCAGGGATAATGGCCTCCTTCTTCGTGGAGAAGCTCAGTCTTGTGTTTAAGGGCGAGGGTTTCTTCGTTCACCGCCTGGGGCACGAGGACGACATCTATCAGGTAAGGAAGGACTCCTACGTGATAAACTTCACCCGGAAAGGGAACGAACTGAGATTCGACTGCGGCGCTGAAGACCTTCCCATGGTGAGGACCGCGGTAGAGGAGGCCCTGGCGGGGGTTGAAGCCGCCCTGGGCGAGCTCAGGAAGCCCCTGGACACAGTAGCTCTCCGCAGCAGACCGGTGAAGGGCCCCGCAGCGGGAAGGGAGTTCAGCATAGGGGACTATATGCGCCCTGATCAGGTAAGGGTACAGCTGAAGGCAACCACCAGGGACGAAGCCATAGAGGAACTCATGGACATTCTCGTAAGGACAGGGGTGGTAAGCGACAGGGAAGCTGCCCTTCAGGCGGTGATGGAGAGGGAGCGGAGCATGTCCACCGGAATGGAGAACGGCCTGGCCATTCCCCACGGGAAGACCGATTCCGTAAAGCGGCTGGTGTGCGCCGCGGGGATCTCCAGGGATGGAATCGAGTTCCTGTCCATGGACGGCAGACCGGCACGGCTGATCGTTCTCACCATCTCACCCTTGAACAGACCGGCTCCGCACCTGGAGTTCATGGCAGCCATAAGCCGCACAGTGAGGGGAGAAGGCATGGCGAAGCTGCTTTCCTGCGGCACCGGCCGGGAACTCTACGAAGCCCTTACCTGAGAATGTCCCGCCAGTCCAGGAACACCCTTGAGACAACGAGAGTCACAGGATCGTGGAACGAAGGGGAACCCAGTATGACCAGTTCTCCTGAGGTTCCTTCCGGCTGGATAACTCCGGTGACCCTCTCGGCGGAAGTTCCCCGGCAGAGCCCGGCGGTGGTGAGGTTCCCTTCTTCGTCGAGAAAGGCCACGAAGGGCTGCTCGACGCCCCA
>CAYLXG010000047.1:0-15765 GCA_964387445.1 uncultured bacterium | reverse complement strand
AGAACCAGCCCGAATTCGGTGCCGGGCTCGAGAAGGCCCTTACCATGGAGCCCGCGGATGTGGTTTACGCAGTTCGCGACTCGGGCATCAAGGGCCGTGGCGGAGCCGGTTTCCCCACAGGAGTGAAGTGGAACCTCGCCGGTGCCGCCTCATCCGATGTGAAGTACGTCATCTGCAATGCCGACGAGGGCGAACCGGGCACCTTCAAGGACAGGATACTCATAGAGAAATACGCCGAGAGGCTTCTCGAGGGAATGGCCATTGGAGGCTACGCCATAGGCGCCGCCTTCGGCATCATCTACCTGAGGGCCGAATACCCCTATCTCATCCCCTCACTTGAGAAGGCCAGGAAGAGCCTGATGGACAAGGGTCTTCTCGGAGAGAACATAAGGGGCAAGGGCTTCGATTTCGACGTGGAGGTAAGACCCGGAGCCGGAGCGTATGTATGCGGCGAGGAGACCTCCCTCATCGAGAGCCTCGAGGGAAAAAGGGGCGAACCCAGGAACAAGCCTCCCTACCCCGTGAACAGCGGCTACCTGAACAAGCCCACCATAGTGAACAACGTGGAGACCTTCTGCGCCGTTCCCCACATCGTGCTCAACGGTCCCGAGTGGTACATGAGCCTGGGTGCTGGCGAGTGCTCCGGAACCAAGCTCTTCAGCGTTTCCGGCGACGTGGAGCGCCCCGGGGTTTACGAGCTTCCCATGGGAGCCCCACTCAGGGACCTTCTCGAGCTCGCTGGAGCCACCGACGTTCAGGCGGTTCAGGTTGGCGGAGCCAGCGGCAGGACCGTTCCAGCCTCGGAGATAGACAGGACCCTCTCCTTCAAGGACCTTCCCCCGGGGGGATCCGTGATAGTGTTCGACAGCTCAGTGAACATGGTGGAGGTACTGGAGAACTTCATGGACTTCTTCGTTCATGAATCCTGCGGCCAGTGCACACCGTGCAGGGAGGGCAACCTCAGGCTCCTTCACGCCGCACAGGACATCATAGGAGGACATATCACCTGCAGCGAGTGCGTCGCCCCCTTCTTCGAACTGGCTGAGACCATGATGGCTTCCAGCAAGTGCGGCCTCGGGCAGACCTCCGCGAACTGCTTCGTGGACATAATCAGCAATTTCGTGGAGCTCTCCGATGAATGCCACTGCGGGGAGTGCTGCTGCGAGGGAGGTGATGAGTAATGCACAGCGTTACCGTCAACATAAACGGAAGAGACTACAGCGTTAAAGAGGGCGCCACCATCCTGGAGTCATGCAGGGAGCTTGGAGTGGACATTCCCACCCTGTGCTACCACCCGGACCTTTCCCTGGCCGGCAACTGCCGTCTCTGCGTGGTGGAGGTCGAAGGCTGGAGAACCCTGGTTCCCGCCTGCGTGACCCCCATCACCCCCAACATGGTGGTCAGGACCGACAGCCCCAGGGTAAGAAGGACAAGGAAGCTGCTCCTCGAGCTTCTTCTGGCCAACCACAACAACAACTGCCCGGAATGCGAGCGAAACGGCAACTGCGAACTGCAGGCACTGGCCGAGAGGTACAACATCAGGCTGAACCGTTTCCAGACCGACTACAAGCCGGTGAGCATCGAACAGGTCAGCGTGGGGGTATCCCGGGACAACAGCAAGTGCATCATGTGCACCAGATGCACCCGCACCTGCGAGGAGTACCAGAGCGTAGCGGTGATCAAGCCCATCGGCAGGAGCAACGAGGTCCACATAGGCTGTCTCGGGGAAAAGGGGCTGGAAGAGGTCTCCTGCACCCAGTGCGGGCAGTGCATCAACCGCTGCCCCACCGGAGCGCTCTTCGAGACCGACGAGACAGAGGCTGTCTGGGCAGCCATCGAGGATCCTGAGAAGATCGTCGTGGTTCAGACGGCCCCGGCTGTCCGCGTGGGAATCGAGGAGGCCCTTGGCCTTCCCACCGACCACCACACCGGCAAAATGGCCGCCGCCCTGAGGCGCATGGGATTCGACAGGGTCCTGGACACCGACTTCACCGCCGACCTCACCATCATAGAGGAGGGTCACGAGCTTCTCTTCAGGCTGAAGGACGCCCTGGTCGAGAAGAAGCAGGTCGCCCTGCCCATGATAACCAGCTGTTCCCCGGGCTGGATCAAGTTCATCGAGCACAAGCACAGCGAGCTTCTGGACAACCTCTCCACCTGCAAGAGCCCGCAGCAGATGTTCGGCCCCCTTGCGAAGACCTACCTCGCCCAGAAGGAGGGGTTCGATCCCGGGAAGATGGTCTGCGTTTCCGTGATGCCGTGCACCGCCAAGAAGTTCGAGAAGGACCGTCCGGAGATGTGCGACAGCGGTTACAAGGACGTGGATCACGTGATAACCACAAGGGAACTGGCCAGGATGATAAAAGAGGCCGGCATCGATTTCGATCACCTTCCCTTCGAGAAGTTCGACAGCCTCATGGGCGAATCCACAGGAGCCGCGGTTATCTTCGGAGCCACCGGGGGCGTCATGGAGGCGGCCCTGAGAACCGCCTACGAGGTGGTTACCGGCAAGGAGATCCCCTTCGAGAAGCTCAATGTCGAGCCGGTCCGGGGTTTCCAGGGAATAAAGGAAGCGTCCGTACCCATGCCGTCGGAGATGGCCAAGGGCTGGGAGTTCCTGGCGGGAGCCACGCTGAAGGTCGCCGTGGCCCACGGCCTGGCCAATGCGGCCAAGCTGCTCAAGGCAGTCAAGGCCGGTGAGGCCGACTATCACTTCATCGAGGTGATGGCCTGCCCCGGCGGATGCCTCGGCGGCGGCGGACAGCCCATTCCCACCGACTTGGAGAAGCGGATGGAGCGGATGTGCGCCATCTATGCCGAGGACGAGGCCCTTCCCCTGAGGAAGTCCCACGACAATCCCGAGGTTCAGCTTCTCTACGCGGAGTTCCTCAAGGAGCCCCTGGGACACAAGTCCCACACGCTGCTTCACACGAAGTACACCCCAAGAAGCAAGTACTAGGGAACCGCAGTCCGTGCGGGGGCGTCTCTTTCTGAGGCGCCCCCCTTTTCTTATCTTCCCTGTGCAAAACATCCGAAAAGGGGGAGGATCATGT
This sequence comes from uncultured bacterium, assembly GCA_964387445.1. Lineage (GTDB taxonomy): Bacteria > Fermentibacterota > Fermentibacteria > Fermentibacterales > JCC-6 > Sabulitectum. Next base: position 12,712 of record CAYLXG010000047.1, on the reverse strand, counting down.
ACGTTTTCTTTCTGCTGTCTTTGTCGCTCTTCGCCGCGGAACCCCAGGTACTCTGGTCCGGGGTCACCAGCGGCGGCGTATACTGCTCCACGGAAATGGGAGACCTGAACGGTGACGGCGTTCCCGACGTTGCCTGCGGCGTGAACTTCTGGGATTCGCAGCCCACCATCTGGGCGCTCTCCGGGGCCGACGGTTCCACAATCTGGACCAGCAGCGACCACAAGGGGATCTACCAGAACGAGGGTTTCACCGGAGTTCCGGACATGGACGGCGACGGCCTGATGGACCTTCTGGTAGCCACTCCAGGGGGCTATGAGCCCCCGGGCAGGTGCCTTTACCTGATCTCAGGAGCCGACGGCTCCACCGTCTGGGAATGGGCCGCCTGCGAGATAATGCCTGTCTACACAGGCTGGGGGTATTCCTCCACACTTCTGGAGGACATCAACGGAGACGGCGTTGATGAATGCCTGGGAGGTTTCGGGACCTCCGGTTCATCCAACACGGGTCTGGTGGCATGCGTGAACGGAGCCTCCGGAGACAGCCTGTGGACCGTATGGATACCCGACGCCGCGGAGGACCTGCACCAGTTCATCGACGCTGATGCCGACGGTGTGAACGACATCCTCCTTGCGGTGGGGGGGAACTCCTATACAGGGGAGACCGCCCGTCTCATAAGCGGTGCCGACGGATCAACCCTCTGGCAGAGGGACCCCGGCGGGGACTGCATGTCGGTGGGGATGCTGGAACGCCCGGACACGTATCCCCTTGCTGTCTTCAGCACCTTTTCAGGCACCGCCGCCTGCTACGATGCCGGAGGATCGCTTCAATGGGACCATTCCGGTTCAGGGATGTTCCTGGACGTGAGGGGCGGACCGGATGTGAACGGCGACGGAACAGGGGATGTCGCCCTGGCCGCGGACAACGCCGGGGCGGTGTGCATCTCTGGTGACGACGGCGAGATACTCTGGTCGGTGTACACGGGGAGCAATACATGGTCCGTCGCCTGGCTGGACCCGGTGATACTGGATGGAATGCCGGTACCCTGCGTTGCCGCCGGTTCTGTTAACGGGAAGAAAGTGGTCCTTATAAACGCCCTCACCGGCGAAACGGTCTGGGAAATCGAGTTCCAGGAAAGGGTCTACAATGTATCCGCCGTGGACCTGGGGATGGCTTCCATGACCGTGATCGCCGGGCTGCAGGACCAGCAGCCGCTCCCGGACCACGCCTGGGCCCTGGCCGGTTCGATGGAGACCGGTATCGGGCACGGTGAACCTTCGGGTTCTCTCTTCTCCGCGGCAAATCCAAGCCATGGAAGCATTGTTTTCCATACTGACTGGGAAGGCTCCATGGATGTGGAGTGCTTCGACCTTACGGGAAGGCTTGTCTTCACGGAAACGGTTGAATCGTCGCCCGGCGGGCGCAGCACGCGGTCCCTGGCCCCGGGGATCTATCTTCTGAAGGTTACAGGGGGCGGGACCACCGAGATCCACAGGGTGACGGTACTCTAAAAAAGGGGGCCCCGAAGGGCCCCCGGACCGAAACCGGAACCTAGAACCTGTCCAGAGGGCTCTGTACCCTGAGGGGGGTGCGGTTCCTTGCGAGCTTGAGATACGGCGTTATCATTGAAGGAGTGGAGATGCCCAGGAGCTTCTGGACCATCCTCCTGTCAACGCCGTCCTCCAGAAGGTGTACAGCGAAGCTGTGCCTGAGCCAGCCGAGGGTTGCCTTCTTGTCGATCCCCGCTTCATCAAGGGCATCGGTGAAGGCCCTCTGAATGGTTCTGGCGGAAACGAAGCTTGTCCTGCCCCTGCCGGGGAAGAGGTAGGGAGAAGGATCGGTGCGGAGGTCGAGATACTGGGAGAGGATCCTGCCGGTGGTCTTGGCCAGTATGGTGTCCCGGAGGAAGTCTCCCTCGGGGCTGTGAACGTGGATCACTCCGTTCTCGATGTCGACGTGTTCCCTCTTCAGTATGGCGGTTTCGCTTACCCTGAGCCCGCTGGAGTAGATGAACATAAGTGCGAGCCTGTACTTCAGGTCGTGTACGTGCTGGAAGATCTCGGCGATCTCGTCCCTGGTGAACACCCCGTGGAGGGGGACCTTCTTGGCGATGACGCCGGGTCCCGGAAGGGGATTGTCCTTCTTGAGAACCTGGGAATATAGATACCTTATGGCACTCTGGGCCTGGTTGATGTAGGAGAGGGACTTGCCCTCGGCCACGAGACCCTCGAGGTATTCCCTGAGGTCGGATTTGTCAAGGCTGCCGGTCTTGTCACCGAAATGGTTCGCCAGCCTGCGGAGGTGGGAAATGTAACTGTTGGCTGTCTTGGGGCTCCTTCCGGAAGCCTCGAGCTTTTTCCTGGTTTCTTCAACGAAATCCATGTTTTCATCCTTTCCTGATGAGGTTTTTCGCAACGAGCCAATTCCTATGAAGCAAATAATAAAATGCAATCACCAGACTGTCAAGCACTATTCTTTCTTGTACATGAATAAAGAAAGTGTTATTCTTTTAACCACGGTGAACAGTGTCATTTCCGAATAACAAGGAGGGTTTGTTTGCTGCACGGACCGGACGGAACAGGCAAGACCAGATTCTATGTGCCTTTCATTCTTGCATTTCTGGTGTTTTCCGCAGTTCTCGTGGCACAGTATGCAATGGTGAAGGAGCTGCAGATCCAGGCACGAAGAGGCCAGAGCGGTGAGTATCAGGCATTAATAAATGGAATGATAAGCGGTATCGGATACTATAGAGATAACTGTGACCATATCCCAATGGATGCAGACTCCCGCAGAGAAACCACGCCTTTGATATGGCAGAGCGATGGATACATAGGGGAATTCTCATTTCTCCAGGGGCAGCGGAGACCAGCTGAAGCCGGGATCCCGCAGGGCTCCCTGGAGAACATGGTTATAGAAACCGGGGTAACTAAAGCGACTGAAGGCGTTTTTCTCTCCTATACGGTAATTGATGAAGAATGGGCGCTAATAAAAAACCTCGAAAATGCCGAGCAAGCGCTTATTATCATCATGATCGTAATGGTAGTAACTACCATAGTACCCGGCGCACTGATGATAGAATCCCTGAGCAGGAGAAGGAAGCTGACTGGAACCGTTCTCAGCTCGCCCGGTGCTCCTCCATGGCAGTCGGCGGCGGATCTCTTCAAGTCCTCCAGGGCCGTGGGTCTGATGGCAGTTTCCCCGGGAAACCGTGTGTTATGGGCCAACGACAGGTGCAGGGAGCTTCTGGAGATGGACAGGAGCGGCGACGGTTTCCCCCTGGCTTCGGTCACATCCCTTCCGGAATCGCTGCGCCTCGGGAAGGGGCCGGGATCATCGGAATACGAGACCGGGCTCGTCAGGCTGAGATCCATGACCGGCGACACCGCCGGGGTGACCATGGAGGTATTCCCATGGGTCAGGGACGGAGAGGTCAGGATGAGGCTTTTCTGTTTCACCCTGCCGTCACAGGTAGAAGCCGTATCAAGGCGCCAGGGAATGAATGCGCAGGGTGATGCCCTGGAGGCGGGATCAGGTTCGGAGGCCCGGATGGCGGAATCGATAATGCACGACATGAACAACCACCTGTCGGGCATAATCGGCTCAGCATCCCTGGCACTCGACAGAAGCGGCAATGAGGCTTGTTCAGCCGACGGATACAGGGTGATCCTTGAGTCTGCGGAGAAGCTCACCGCCCTGTGCTCGGACCTTAACGGGATACTCTCCGGCGAGGAGGACCCTTCCCTGAGGGACCTGATGGAGGAGACAAGCCTCATCGCCGAGGTGATGAGGAGGATACTTCCCGACGGCGTTGGCTTCAGCGTGACTGGGGGCACCAGTAAGCTGATCGGAGTGAAGCGGGAGAGCCTGAGGAACCTTCTCTACAACCTGGCGCTGAATTCCACCGAAATGATGAGCGGAGAGGGCCGAATACGTGTTGACATCTCCGAGAGGATCCCCCCCGGTGCCGGTGGTATTGGTTCCGTCTCCCCCGGAGGGAAGATATGCATGAGATATTCCGACGGCTACATCATGCCCGTGGCCCTCAGGGACGTTCTCTCCGGGAGGAAGTACTCCGTGCCCGACGTCGAAAGGCAGTTCGGGACCACCGTTGGAGCCGTCTACAGGGCTCTGGGTGAGACAGGGGCGGAGGTGCGCTTCGAACGGGGGTCGGGGGAAACTGTTCTATGCATGGTAATGAAGGCCTATGAAAGGGAGAGAACCACCGATGAGGATCCATCCCGTCCTTCCGAGTACCCGGGTATGGCCGGGCTCTCCGTTCTGGTCGCCGAAGAGGTTGAGATCATCCTCCATTCCAACTGCGAGTACCTGGAACACCGGGGAATGGTCACCACCCCTGTCACCGACGGAGACAAGGCCATGGACATGCTGCGCCACGGCAGGTTCGACGCCGCGGTGCTGGACCTGAGCATGCCCGGGGTACCAACCCCTTCCATCGTCCGTTACTGCCAGACCAGCCTTCCTAACATGGCGGTTGTCATAACCACCGGGTACGGAATGAACGACCAGATAAGGGATCTGCTCAAAGCCCCATCTACGGACTGCCTCTACAAGCCCCACAGACCTGAAGTGCTGGTGGAGACCATATATTCCACCCTTATGAGGATACAGGAGGGGGAGCACACATGAGCGTGGAGGAACTTCTCACAAGACTGATTGCCGCGTTGCTCGCAGGCGGGACCATAGGCCTTGAAAGGCAGATCCACGGCAGACCCGCCGGTCTCAGGACCCATGTGCTGGTCTGCTCCGGGGCATGCATAGCGGTTACCGCAGGCATGCTTGCCGCCAGGCTCTATCCCGGTCTGGGCATGGATGCGGGAAGGATAGCCGCGGGGGTGATAACCGGAGTGGGTTTCCTGGGAGCCGGAACGATCGTTCATTACAGGGAAGGGGTCGGCGGCCTCACCACCGCCGCCTGCATATGGTTCGTGGCCATGACCGGGATGCTGGCCGGCTACGGCTTCTACCTTTTCACCTTCATGGCCACCGCCCTTGGCCTTGCGGTACTTCTGCTGCTGGATTTTCTCGAGGACCGGCTGCCCTCCGCCAGCTACTGGAGACTCAGGGTCAGGTTCAGCGATGCGGACTATCCCGGATCAGAATCACAGTGCAGGGGTGTCATAAGGAAGCATGGGGTCATCATCAAAAGCTCGACGGTCAGCCTCGGGGACGGCACGGCGGAGCTTTCCTTCGTTCTCAAGACAAGGTACAGGGAAAGATACACCGGCCTCATCGACGATATCCGGGGCCTGGAGGGTGTAAGCTCCATCAGGTGGGGTCACCGGACGGAAGCCCCCTGAGAGCCTTTCATTTTCCCTGAAAAATTATCATAATCACCCCTCTGGGATCTTTCCCTTGAACCGATCATCATGGAGGGGCGATGGCACTTTTCTCCGGCACTCTGAAGAAAATGCTCAACGAACTTGGCAGCGGAACGGTGGACTGGCAGAGGGTGGCATCCCTTTCTTCGGGCAAGTACGATCTTTCAGGCAAGAATGCCGCCGACGGCAGGGAGCTTGTCAGCCTCCTTATCAAGAAGGCGTCCGAGACGGCTTCGGAGATCCCCGAGCTTTCCATCATCATCAGGAACCTCTCATCCAGGGGCGGGGACTTCAACCGTTCACAGAACGAGACCGGGGCCACGCCGGTTCACATCGCAGCGGGGCTTGAGAACGGCTACCTTCTCAAGGCTCTGCTTGAGGCAGGGATCCCTCCGGTGGCTCCAAGCCACTCCGGGTCCACCGCTCTCCACAAGGCCGTTTCTCAGGGCTGCGAAGGGAATGTCAAGCTTCTCCTTTCCGCAGGTGCCGATCCCGGCGCGGAAGACAGCATGAGCAACTCGCCCCTTCACATAGCAGCCAGGATGAACGGGGACACCGGCATACTGCGGCTGCTCCTTGAAGCCGGGGCCAAGGCCTACCAGAGGAACTCCCAGGGAAAGAGGCCGGTGGACCTTGCGGAGGAGTCCAGGTGCGCCGAATGCGTGGGCATGCTCAGGGAGAGCCTGAAGAACATCAGGCGCAGCAGGACCACCCAGTGGAAATGCCCCTCATGCTCAGCGGACATGAAAAGACCCCCGGCCGGGAAGATCGAATGGTACATGGGCATAGAGATGTGGGAGCACCTAAGGTTCACCTGCGGTTCCTGCGGACAAGTGACCTCAGCGCTGAAGCTCGACGGCGAGGTCTAGTCGGTTCCGAACAGGGGCTCCGCCGCCCTCTCGAATATCTCCCTGCAGGCTTCCCGGGCCCTTTCCCTGTATTCAGGCGCACATGAAACGGTAAGCAGGCTTCTGTTGGGCCTTGCCTTTTCCAGGTACTCAGCGAAGGGTGGATCCAGTTCGTGGAGGGGTATCAGCCTGCCCCTTTCGTCGATGAACCTTATGTCCACTCTCTGGAACCTTTCCTCGGAGACCTTGACCGCCTCTATGGGAAGGTCGACGATGATGAACCCGGGATCTATTCCCGAACGGGCGGATATCTCAGCGGTGAGGAGCGCCGCCGCCCTGGAGGGATCGGTATTGCCTGTTCTCAGACTGTTGAGGAAGTGTTCGTCGGTTTCCGAGGTGGTCACCGCGTCTATTCTGAATACCTGGCTGAACAGTCCCTGTCTGTACTTCACCCGCCAGGCCATCTCCCTTACCCATGGGTCCGCCGAGTCGTTCTCCAGGAAGCTGAGGATCTGGTCATCGGTCATGCACATGAATTCCGGTATCTCGCCCAGTTCCAGCACTGATCTCCGGGCCGCTCCCAGAAGCATCCTGTCCACTATCCTCGTCTTTCTGTGCAGGTAGACCGACGAGTACATCTGAAGCCTTGCCAGCAGGAAGTCCCTTATGGCGTTCAGCCCCTTTTCCAGGAAGACCAGCATTCCCGAATGGATGCTCATCGTGGAGATGATCCTGTCCACCTCTATGTGCCCGAAGGCCACACCGGTGAAATGGAAGTCCCTCTGGAGGTAGTCAAGCATATCGGCATCCACTTCCCCGAATATCATCTGCTGTATGAACGGCTTCCCGGTGGATGACGCTGTTATCAGCGATGCCGCCTCTTCAGGGTCCACCCCATGTTCCCTGAGTATCTCCGGTATCCTTCCTGCACCCCTCACCGGCATCACCGTCCGCCCGGTTACCATGTCCGCCACAAGGTCCATGTGATCCCCGCCGGTGAGTTCGAGGTAGAGCGGCTCCAGGGTGTGCGACCATGGGGTGTGTCCGATGTCGTGGAGCAGCCCCGCCGCTTCAACCAGGTTCCTGATGCCCCAGAGGTCGGATCCGTATTCCCCGCCGCAGCGGTCATGGAGATGCGTGGCGATCCTTCCCGCAAGGTGGGAGACCCCCAGGGCGTGGGCAAGACGCATGCAGTGGGCTCCGGGATAGCTCTGAAAGGTAGTGCCCAGCTGGTGTATGAAACTCAGACGCTGGACTTCCACCGTTTTCAGCAGATCCTCCTGAAGCGGGCTGAGCTTGATGGTGCCCAGCACCGGCTCCCTTATGTACATTACCTTGCGACCCATTTTATCCCTCTCTTCCCGGTTTCCTCCCGGTGACTGCCCTGTGGAACATACCGGCTCCAAAGGCGATCTTCCTCCATCCCCTGGCAGCCAGGAAGGCCTGGAGAGTGCCTGCTCCCTTTCCTTTGTCCCTTTTATACCTTTCATTCCCCAGAACGTCCAAGACCGCTTCCGGAACTCCCTCTCCGTATGACCTGAGCACCGCTGCCATCCGCCGGCCCCATCCTGACCTTGCCGCCAGGAAGGCGAAGCGCTCCCAGCCCGGGGCGTCCATCTTCCCGCAGAGGAGCCCCACGTCATTCAGCTGCCAGCTGGAAAGCACCGGCGATCCCGCGTGGTGCAGAAGGGTGTACAGCATTGTCTCCGGCCAGTGCGGCGCCGGGTACCCTCCGGGATACCTTCCCGGCTCCAGCTCCGAAACACCGGGGATCCTGCCCGGAAGCACCGCAGGGTGGTACAGCGGGTGGGTATGCAGCTCCAGGAGGAATCCGCCCCGGCTGAACTTCGTTTCCCCTATGATCCCCGATGTGAACAGCCCGCTTCCCGGGGAGTACCTTCTGAAACCGGCGGAGAAAAGGAGCGAGGAAGCCATCCCGGCGTACTCAAGCGGGATGAGGAGGTCTATGTCGGACATGGGTCTCATGGAGGGACTGGGGTACAGGGAGACGGCGAAATCAGCGCCTTTCCAGAGGAGGAAGGGAACATCGAAGGAAACGAGCCGGTCCGCAGCGATGCGGAGGATCTCCCCCCGTGCGGCAAAAACCGCCGTTCCGCGAAGCGCCTTTACGCTGTTGCTTTCCATGGACCTCCTCAAATACCTGTTGTACTCCCGGTCCCCTATGATAATATTCCAGGTTCCGGAAAGGGGTCGGTTCCATGGGGCTTTGCGATCTTCACGTTCACAGCACCGCTTCAGACGGCAGGCTCGCTCCCGCCGAGCTGGTGGAGCATGCATCCGCCGCGGGGCTGGAAGCCTTCGCGATCGCCGATCACGACACCGTGGCCGGTGTGCCCGAGGCCAGCTCCAGGGCCGCGGAGACAGGTCTTCTCTTCATTCCGGCGGTGGAGCTCAGCGTTGACCTCCATTCCGGTGGATCCGCACATCTCCTTGGATACTTTCCCGGAGTGCCGCCTGAAAGGCTCACCGATCCCCGGGAAGAGTTCGCCGGCGCCCTTGAATATGTGATCAGGGGCAGGGACGCCCGGAACCCGGAAATAGTAAGGAAGCTTCGGGAACTCGGATTCGACATCACCATGGAGGAGGTGGAGTCCCAGGCCGGGGATTCGGTGGTGGGGAGACCTCATATTGCGGCGGTAATGGTGAAGAAGGGTTTCGTCTCCTCTTCCTCCGAGGTGTTCGACAGGTACCTGGGTTCCGGCAGACCGGCCTATGTGGAGAGGGAACGCCTGGGGGACTACAGGGCCGTAAGCCTCATCAGGCAGGCCGGGGGTCTGCCGGTGCTGGCCCATCCCATGTATATTCCAGCCGAGGGGTACAGGGGGCTCGAAGGGGTCATAGGATCTCTTGCCGAAGGAGGCCTTGCCGGTCTCGAGGCATACTATCCCGAACACTCGGCTGAGATGACGGCTTTTCTGGTCAGGACCGCGGAGAAGAGAGGGCTTTTCGTCACCGGGGGAAGCGATTTCCACGGGATCAGGAATCCCCTTCCCCTCTGGAACGACGGCGAATTCGGATTTGGAGTCGACTCCTCATGTGTTTCGGCTTTCATTGACCTTTGCAGAGAAAGGACAGCCAATGGCAAAACTCAGTGACCTTGTGAAGAAGATCGATCAGACCGCCAAGGCCGGCGAGAGGGAGAAAGCCCTCAAGATGCTGGAGAACCTCATGGAAAAGGTGCCCGAGGCAAAAAGACAGCCGCTTCTGAAGCGCAGGAAGCAGTACCGCGACGAACTGAGGATGGAACAGCGGATCCTGGCCCTGGAGGAAAAGTACGGCGCCTGACGGGAAGTGCATCCGCGCCCTTGCCGCCGCGCTGCTCCTTCTTTCCTGCGGTACGGTGGTTCATTCCCCCGGGGAGGCGGCATCGGAGTTCGCCGCCTCCGCCGCCTGGAAATGGCAGAACACCCGGTGCTTCATCCTCAGGGGACGGGCCAGGATCCAGGGCCGGAACCAGGTCTTTTCCGGGCCCTTCATCCTCCTGGCGTCCGTTTCTCCCCCTGTCATCAGGGGTGACTTCTGCGGTCCCGACGGATCCCCCACCGTTTCCATAAGGGGGGACTCAACCGGCTTCACTGTATATCATCCCGGGGAATCCCAGGCTGTGTTCTACCAGGAAGGTCTGCCGGTGAATGACGGACTTCTGGATGTTAACGCGGTGATCTCCCTGCTGAGGACCGGCTATCCGGACATCCCCGTCCACTGGGTGATGGCCGATGCGTTCGATCCCGGGGAGAACGGCTCTCTCAGCTGGACCTTTGCATCCCCTACCTCATCGGAACCGATGACGGTGAACCTGGAACCGGGAGACCTGTTCCCGTCAACGGCAGCGGGCCCCACCACCCTGAGCGTAACAGCCTCCTCATGGCACGACGCATTCAGGGCATGGCCACTGGAGTGGCTTCTGGACTCCCCGGAACTCGGGCTCGTGGTCAGGGTGCGCTCCATAGAGGAAGAGGAGAACCTGGAGCCTGAAAGGTGGATGATCACCGTTCCGGTGCCTGTGGACACCGTATCCGCCCTCTGGGAACAATGGTCCGTCGCAGGGGATATCCCCATCCGTTAACTGACATAAGTTAACCATGAGATACCCTTTTGGGGTAAGGCTTTTCAATTGCATTGCAGTTTTGTATATAGCCTGCGTTACCAAGGGTATTGACAACGAACTCTCAGCCGGGGGACACAATGGGAGTGAAAAGCCTGTTCAGAAGACTGGCCTCAGCCGGGGGAAGCTCCTCTTCGGGCTTCTTCTCAAGCGCCATGGCAATAGACCTTGGCACCGCCAGCACCATCATCTATCAGCTGGACCGGGGCATAGTCCTGGAGGAGCCCAGCGTAATAGCCATAGAACGGGACACCGACAACGTGATAGCGGTGGGGACCGAAGCGAAGTCCATGCTGGGGAGGACAGGCAGGGACATCTCCGTGATAAGGCCCCTCAAGGACGGGGTGATCAAGGAAGCAACCGCCACTATGGCCATGCTGAGAAGGTTCTTCGAACAGTCCCAGACCAGACGTTTCTCAATGCGCCCAAGGGTTCTGGTATGCGTTCCCAGCGGCATCACCGAGGTGGAGGTCAACGCGGTGCGAACCTCCCTTGAAAGGGCCGGTGCCAGGGAAGTGCTGCTTGTTCCGGAACCCCTGGCGGCGGCTGTGGGGGTGGGGATCCCGGTGGAGGCCGCCGTGGGCAACATGTTAGTGGACATAGGCGGAGGCACCACCGAGGTTGCGGTGATAAGCCTGAACTCCATCGCAGCCGACAGCTCCATAAGGGTGGGCGGCGACGAGATGAACGAAGCGATCATCAACTACATGAAGCGCACCGCCTACCTCCTCATCGGCGAGAGGACCGCTGAAACCGTGAAGATCCAGCTGGGATCCATGCTGGAGGACGACACCAGGGAGGAGGAGGTCAGCGGAATGGACGCCACCTACGGTGTCCCCAAGACCTATAACGTGAAGGCCTCCCAGATCAGGTCGGCGCTTCAGCGGCCGGTTAACGCGATAACCCAGGCGGTTAAGCAGGGGCTGGATAAGACCCCTCCCGAGCTTGGCAGGGACATTGTTAACAGGGGTATCGTGCTCACCGGGGGAGGCGCGCTTCTCAAGGGGCTTGACGTTCTGCTCTCCAGGGAAACCAGCCTTCCCATCCGGATAGCGGACAATCCCGTCTCCTGCACCGTTCTTGGGGCCGGGATCATCCTCTCGGACCTTTTCCGCTACAGAAAACTGCTGCTGGACTGAGATGAACAGCAGGAGCCGAAGACTGCTGTGGAATTCCCTGGCGGCGCTGGCGATGATCCTCCTGGGTCCTCCGCTGCTGGGAACCGGAGGCGCAATACTCGGCGGAAGGTTCGCCTCCATGTTCTTTCCGCCGGATGACAGGGATTCCGACTACCTTGCCCTCTCGGTGACGCTGATGCTTGAGAACGCCCAGCTCAGGGAGATGGCGGCGAAAAGCCAGCTATACAGGTCCATGCTCAGCTACACCAGGATGCCGGATGTAACAGCGGTGGTGGGCAGGGTGCTTTACAGGTCGGAGGGGCTGGTGAGGGGAGACATGGTGATAGACAGGGGATCTGAGAACGGTGTCTTTCCTGGAGCGGTATGCATTACCAGCAGGGGCCTGGTGGGGATCGTAACCGCAGCCGAGGGACCCACCAGCACCGTGGTCCCCATAACGAGCCCTTCAATCCGTGTGAGCTGCATCACCTCCATCTCCGGTTCCCTGGGCATACTCAGGTCCTCATCAGGAGGAGACCTGATACTGGAATACGTTGACGCCTCATCCGACCCCCAGCCCGGGGAAACCGTTCTCACCAGCAGGTTTGGAGGGGTATATCCGGAAGGCATCGTCGTTGGAACGGTCAGGGAAGTTTCCACCGGAGACCCGGGTCTCGACCTCAGCCTGTCCGTGGAGCCCGCTGTGGACTTCGACCGGGTCGGGGAAGTACTTGTCCTCATCGAGGAAGAACGGGAATGACCGGGAGGCTCCAGGGGTGGCTGCTGATATCGCTCGGGGTGGTCGTCCAGTTCATCCTTGAGACCACACTGGGAAGGGCCGCCGCGGCTCCCGCCGTCCTTGTGCCGCTTCTTGTCTATCTCAGCGTTTCCCGGGGGGACTACTGGTCGATCGAAGGGGCTCTATGGAGCGGCTTCGCCCTGGACCTGCTCACCCATCAGACACCGGGAACCAGCTCACTCTCCATGATACTTGGAATATGGCTTTCCGGCTGGCTGCTGAAGGTCACCACAGGAGCGGCCAGGATGACGTTCGTGGCAACCGCCTTCGCGGCTTCCCTGTTCAGCGACCTGTTCTTCATTATCCTGGCTTCGCCGTCACCTGGAAGCGGTTTCGGACCGGACACCCTGCTGATAGTTCCCAGGATAGCCTTTCCCCTTGCCCTCTACCTTCTGGTTCCACTGCTTCTCACCGGAAGGCTGGCGGAGATAGGAAGAGAATGAGGGCCCGTTCAGGCATTCCGGACAGACCCTTCCGCTCAATGC
>CAYLXG010000046.1:0-15873 GCA_964387445.1 uncultured bacterium | reverse complement strand
GTCTGCGACCATCTCAGACTTTTTCCACAAGAACACGCACAACCTGCTCCTCAATATCCGTCTCGCGGGCGGCGGGACCGGTGATGGCGGCGGCGGGGGCAACTCGCCATGCTTTCTTCCACGGTGCTTCTCAGGGAGTCGCTGGAACCCCTTCCAGAGACGGGGCTTGGGTTCTCCGTTGCCCTTGTGGCCTATCTGCTTTTCAGACGATTTCGGAGAGACTGGGTTCAGGATATCCTTCTGGGACTTACTGTTGCCCTGATGATTGGCTTCAGGCCCGTGGCGTTCATTCTCGCTCTGCCGGTTTTCATCGCTCTTCCTGAAAGAACGGCGGGCAGGTCGGCGGCTTCCATCTGGAGGTGGGTTCTGCTGGCTGGGGCGGTGCTGATACCGCTGCTCATGTCGGCTGGTGATGATACCGACATCCGACCGGCTGTGCTGACCACAGCCGCAATCATAGCAGTCAGTGCGCTTGCAGGATTCGTTAACGACGTCGTTAAAGGAAACTGGAGGATCTGGCGAGGGTATCTGCTGATCTCCGCTTCAGCTTTGATTGCCGCATATCTGTTGTATCCGCATTACTTCAAGTACTTCGATGATCTGATGGCCCAGATAGATAAGTACCACACCCAGGTTGAAAACCCCATCGGAAGTCTGGAAGGCGTGCTGTGGAACCTGCTTGTCTCGGTCGGCTACCTTGCTGTTGCTTTTCCCGGTCCTTTCTCTTTGGTCGGAATTCTCGTTGCCGTTCCATTCCTTTTCAAGACGAAGCCGGGGCCATTATCGAGGAAACTGTCCCTGCTGCTGCTGGGCCTGCTGCCATACGTTCTCACCGTATGCCGCAATGACAATCTTCAACCGAGATATCTGATCTCCATAATGCCTGTGTTCTTCATTATCTCCGCCCTGGGTCTGATGTTTGCGGTTCGGTACTCCAGGCTTTCCTGGCTGTTGCTTCTTCCCCTTTCCCTGTCGATGTTCCAGCTTGGTGAAGCGATGACCATCGTTCCGGCCAGTGCGGGTATGCCGGCTGTCCTCAGGGAGCTCTCCCACATGCCTCCTCAACCGGTGACCGTCCTTTCTTTCGGCTCCTGCACTCCTGACTATTACCAGGAGTCCGATCCGGTATTCTACCCTGTTGCGCCGTACATCCCGCCTGTGTATCACGTTGCATCACCGGAGCAAGCGACATACTGTGTTTCCTTCAGGGACCTTCCCCCGGGGTTCGAACCGATAGTCCAGTACGGCTACATCGACGAGGAGACGAACCTTCACATAAGGACATCGACCGATGCAAGATGGACTTCATTCATCGAGCTGCTGAAGAAGCCCCACAACTGGAGAACCTGGGGAACCGCCATCCTTGGCCGGAGGATATCTGCCCGGAACTGACGCCTTGCCTGGACCGGGCATCTTCGAATTCGCCCTTTCTGTATACCCCGGGTTTCACTATTGTCCATTCCGTACCCCAGCGGAAGGCGCGTGATGCGAATAACGGTTCTCGGAGCGGGCATGGTGGGCAGGGCAATCGCGATCGACCTGACCGGAAATCACAGGGTTACCTCGGCGGACATAAGCCAGCAGGCGCTGGAAGAGCTTTCGGACCGCCACGGGATAGACACCGTGAAGGCGGATCTCAGGGACAGGGACGCCGTTGCCTCGGTGATCCGGGACGCGGACATGGTGGTGAGCGCCGTTCCGGGATTCATGGGGTACCGGACCCTTGAAACGGTGATCCAGGAGGGGAAGAACGTTGTTGATATCGCCTTCTTCCCTGAGGACTCCGCCCCCCTGGACCAGCTGGCGGTGAAAAAAGGTGTGGTTGCCGTTACCGACATGGGCGTAGCCCCGGGAATGTGCAACGTGATACTGGGCAGGCACAATGCCTCCATGGAAGTGCGCTCATACCTCTGCCTGGTGGGCGGTCTTCCGGTGGAAAGGATCTGGCCCTGGGAGTACAGGGCGCCCTTCTCCCCCTGCGATGTTATTGAGGAGTACGTCCGCCCGGCCAGGTACAGGGAGAACGGCGCCGAAGTGGTGCGGCGGGCCCTGTCTGACCCGGAGCTGATCCACTTCCCTGAATGCGGCACCCTGGAAGCCTGGAACAGCGACGGCCTTCGATCCCTTCTCCGCACCATGCCCGGCATTCCCCACATGAAGGAGAAGACTCTCAGGTGGCCCGGGCACATAGAGAAGGCCCGCATTTTAAGGGAATCCGGTTTCTTCAGCAGCGAGCCAGTGGAGGTGAACGGCGTTATGGTCTCGCCGCTGCAGGTCACGGAAAAGGTGCTTTTCACAGAGAAGAACTGGAAGCTCCGCGCAGGAGACCGGGAGTTCACCGTTATGCGGGTGGAGGTTTCAGTACGCGAGGACGGGCGGGAGGTCAGGTACCTCTGGAGCCTGTACGACGAGTACTGCCCGGCAACGAAGACCTCATCCATGGCCAGGACCACCGGCTACGCCTGCACCGCCGCGGTGAACGCGGTTGCGGAGGGGCTTTACTCCAGAACAGGCCTGAGCCCGGCGGAGTTCCTGGGGGAGGACGAGGGCTGCTTCCGTTCCATGATGGAATACCTGGCGGAGAGGAAGGTCCTTTACCGGAAGGAGCGGCTTGCCTGAGACACCGGAGGAAAAAGAGCTTCTCAGTGCGATAGGCGCCCTGGAGACCAGGCGCGGTATGCTTGGCGACGCGGTGGTGGACACATCCATAGCGGCCCTCCGGCAGAAGCTGCAGCAGCTTCAGGCGGAGCGGGGTAAGGCCGGAAGTTCGAGACAGAGAAAGCAGGCAACGGTTCTCTTCGCCGATGTTTCAGGATTCACTTCGATCTGCAGCGGCAACGACGCTGAAACCGTTACCGATGCCATCAATTCACTCTGGGAAGCCCTGGACTCCATCATCATGTCCCGGGGCGGAACCGTCGACAAGCACATAGGGGACTGCGTCATGGCCGTCTGGGGAACCAGGGGCGTCCGGGAGGACGACCCGGTACGGGCGGTGGATGCCGCACTGGCCATGCAGGAGACCGCCCCTTTGATCAGCGGAGGTTCAAGGGGTCTCATTCCTCCGTTCAGGATACGGATAGGCATTCACACCGGCCCTGTGTTCCTCAGCGATGTGGGAACCACAGGGGAGTACACCGCCATGGGCGACACGGTGAACATGGCCAGCAGGCTTCAGAACCTTGCCCCGCTGGGGGGGGTGCTGATAACCAGGGAAACCTGGAAGCATGTGAAGGACAGGTTCCTGTTCTCACCCATGGAGGCGGTGAAAGTAAAGGGAATAGACCGGGAGGTCGCCACCTGTCTGGTGGAGGGGAGGAAACCCGGCAGTCCCCTGGGGCTGGACACCACGGTGCTGGGCGTTCAGACGGAAATGGCGGGAAGACAGGAGGAACTCAAGACCCTTCTGGGTGATTTCCGTGAAGTCTCCAGCGGCGGCGGGTCGAAGATGGCAACGGTGATCGGGGAGGCGGGGATAGGCAAGTCCAGGCTCCTCCACGAGTTCAGGAAAAGGGTGGAAACGGAACCGGGAAGGGTGGTGTTCTTCAACGCCAGGTGCACCCCGGGGATGGAGGACACTCCCTGCGGTGTATTCAGGGACGTTCTGCGGATATCCGCCGGTGTCCTGGAGAACGACACTTCCCGCACGGCGATGGAGAAGCTGCTCGGGTTCATGGGTTCGTACATCCCGATGGAGGAGGCGGCAAGGGCATGCTTCTACGCCGGGTTCAACACCTCGCCTGGGGGTTTTTCCCACACGGACAGGGACGCCGTTCCCGGCAGGGAAGCGCTGGCGGGTTTCTTCAGGACGGTATCCCTGAGGGAAACCGTTCTTCTCTACCTTGAGGACCTACACTGGGCGGATTCCGTATCACTGGACCTGGTGGGCGAGATCGTTTCATCGGAGGGGAAAGGCTCTCTGTTCGCCCTCTGTCTTGCAAGGCCTCCCCTGCTTCTCTCAAGGCCGGACTGGGGGAAGGGCATCCCCGGAAGGACGGTGAGGCTCGCCCCCCTGTCCCCTTCGGAACTCGACTTGCTGGTGAGGAACATCCTCCGGGGCGTAGAATCCCTTCCCGAACCGCTGGTGGAAATGATAGTCGAGAACTCCGACGGCAACCCCTTCTATGCCGAGGAACTGCTCAAGATGCTGGCGGAGGAAGGGGTGATCGATCTCCAGGGCGGAGTGGTGAACACCGATTCTCCAGCCCTGCGCGGCGTGCCCACCACTCTTGCCGGGGTCCTTCAGGCCCGTCTGGATTCCCTTTCCCAGGAGGAGAGGCGAGTCCTTCAGGCTGCTTCGGTGGTGGGAAGGGTTTTCTGGGACCTCACAGTGGGGGAGATATGCGGAACCGCCGGCGGCGAGGCGATCACGGGCTTTCTCTCCAGGGCAGAGCACAGGGAACTGATAAGGAAGCTGGACAGCTCAGCCTTCGCCGGGTCCGGGGAGTACCTGTTCAAGCACGCCATACTCAGGGACGTTACATACGAAACCGTACTTCTGCGGGTACGGAAGAAATACCACAGGCTGGCTGCAAGGTGGCTTCTGGAGAACGCCGGCGACAGGACCGGCGAGTTCCAGGGGGCCATTGCGGTTCATTTCGAGCTGGGGGAGGACTGGCCGGAGGCGCTGAAATGGCTCAGCGAAGCCGGCGACTCCGCGGTGGTCACCAGCGGCTACCAGCAGGCGGCCTCCCTCTACACCAGGGCCCTGGCGGTTCCCGGGGAGTACCTGGGGAACTCCCGCAGGGCCCGTCTGCTCCTGAAGCGGGGAGCGGCACTGGAGAAACTCTCCCTCTATCCCCGGGCGATGGAGGATCTGGAGGAAGTGCTGGAACTGGCCGGGGAGCAGGCTGACGCCGGGCTTTCCGCCGAGGCCCTCTCCACCATGGCCTGGATAGCCACGGTGACAGGGGAGAGGGACCGCGCCAGGGAATATGCCTTCAGGGCCAGGGACTTCGCCGAGGAGTCAGGGGAAAGGGACCTGCTGGCCAGGGTGACCATGAGAATGGCGGATCATGAAGAGGAACAGACCTACGGGAAGGTGCTCTCCTACTTCTCCCGGGCGCTGGATATCTACACTGAGACGGGGAATGAGAACGGAGCCGCCACGGCGCTGCTGAACATGGGCAACGTGGCCCTGGCGTTCCGGCTTCCCCGGGAGGCCGGCGGTTTCTACCGGCGGAGCATGGAGAAGTATGAGGCACTGGGAAGCCGATGGGGAATAGCCAACTGCCTGGGCAACCTTGGCTGCGTGGCCTCCGCCCTGGGGGACCAGGGGGAGGCTGTGGAGATGTACCGCAAAAGCATGGAGCTGTCCGGAAGCATCGGCGACAGGGAGGGTGTTGCCATCTGCAGCCTGAACCTGGGGGACGCATGCCTGGAACTCGGAGCTCCGGAGAAGGCCCTGCTTCACCATGGCCACGCGGTAAGAACGGCGGATTCCGCCGGGATACGCCCGCTCCTCCTGGCGGCGCTCAGGGGAAGGGCCCAGGCCCACCTGATGCTGGGAGATCCCCGCAGGGCGGCGGTGATACTCGGTTCCATCGCCGGAGACCCGGCAATGACCCCGGGTGAGGGGGAGCGCATAGAAGGGCTGCTTCAGGGTCTGGACATACCAGCAGAGACAGTTCCCCTGGAAGCTACGGTGAGGAGGGAAGCGGAGGAGTGACCGCCCCGGATGTGACCAGGGTGGAGGTCAGGAAGCTGCTGAAGAAGGAGAAGCACCCGGGCCTTTTCGGCGGCAGGTACCGATTCAGCCCCTACATGGCCTGCGGGCACGGCTGCATTTACTGCGACGGCAGGTTCGAGAAGTACCATGTTCAGGGAGACTTCGACAGTGACATAGTCGCCAGGATGAACGCGCCGGAGCTTCTAGTCAGGGAGCTTCCAAGGCTCCGTGAACCGGGCCCTGTATGCATCAGCTCCGGGGTAAGCGACCCCTACCAGCCGGTGGAGAAAGAACTTGAACTCACCCGAAGGTCCGCCGAGGTGCTCGCCGGGGAAGACCGTCCGGTGGTGATCCACACCAAGTCTTCACTCCTTCTCAGGGATGTGGAGATCTGGGAGAGGCTCAACCGAAAGGCTCCTGTTACCGTGATGGTCTCCCTGACCATGACCGGCGAGCCTGTGCGGGAATGGCTGGAACCAGGCGCTTCCACCGTTGAACTGAGGCTTGAGATGCTGGAGGCATGTTCCTCCAGGGGGATGGGCACCGGAGTCCTTGCCATGCCCTTCATACCCTTCCTCACCGACGGAGAGGAGCAGATGGCGGACTTTCTGGGAAAGGTGAAGTCCGCAGGCGCACAATTCGTCATGCCGGGCCTCCTGACCCTTAAGGAGGGAAGGCAGAAGGGTTTTTTCTTCAGCGCGTTGAGAAAGGCCAGGCCCGATCTTGTGGAACCGCTTCTGAAACTCTATTCCGGCGGAGACGGGTGGGGAAGCCCCCCCGGCGAATACTCCGCTGAGTTCCATGAGAAGGTGGAGAGGGTCTGGGGAACCGAAGGGGTGGACAGGATGATACCCCACCGGCTCTACAAAGGGCAGTTCACCTTGTACGACGAGTTCTCCATCCTCCTGGGGGACATGCAGACCCTCTACCGCATGCAGGGGGTGGAGGTGGGGAAGCTTCGCCGGGCTTCCCGCCGGTTCCAGGAGTGGACGGAAGCCAGAAGGAGGTACACCGCCAGGAGGAGGAACCTCTCCTATTCCATGATAGATGATTATCTCAGGGTTATGGTCCGTTCCGGAGAACTGGGGGAACTCCTTAAGAACCGGAAACTTGGCGATTTCCTGCGGGAAGTGGAATCCGGGGGGGTCTTCGACTACCGGACACTGAGATTTGAAGGAAGGGGAAAGAATGACGGGTAAAGGAAAACTTTCCATCGGGCTGCTGCTGGCCCTGACGCTCTCCTGCGGAACCTCCGCGGTGCGTCCCCAGGATGGCACCGAGGTCTGGAACATGGTCTCAGGCGGAGAGGATCGGACCGTGCTGGTCCATCCCCCGGCCTCAGGAGGGGAGGACCTTCCTGTGCTGCTGGTCTTTCACGGCGGCTACGGCACCGCCGCCGGTGCCGAGAGAAGCTACGAGCTGAGCATCCTGGCCGACGACATGGGTTTTGTAGCAGTTTATCCCCAGGGTCTCGACAGGCACTGGAACGACGGGCGCATTGACCCGGATGACCTGAGCGATGTGGTCTTCGTGGAATCGGTGCTGGATTCCCTTTTCTGCCGTTTCCCGGTGGACGGGGAAAGGGTGTACGCCACCGGCATGTCCAACGGCGGAATATTCTGTCACTTCCTCGCCCACAGCCTTCCCGGGACCTTCGCCGGGATAGCCCCGGTATGCGGAGGTATTGCAGATCCCGGCTTTGACTGGTTCGATCCGGCGGAGCCCCTGGACATTCTGATAGTACAGGGCACCGAAGACCCGCTTGTCCCCTATTCAGGGGGCGAGATTGGTTTCCGCGGGGGGCGGGGATCCGTTCTGGGCACCCCTGAGGCCATGCGTATCTGGCGGGGAGTCAACGGATGCCTCGACGACAATCCCGCCACTGTGAACCTGCCCCAGGTATCTCCTGAGGACCGGTGCAACGCGGTGTTCTACCTTTATCACGGCATACGGGACGTTGGTCTTGTGAACATAGAGGGAGGCGGCCACGTGTGGCCCGGCGGGGAACAGTACCTGCCGGTACGGGTCATCGGGAGGGTCTGCGAAGATTTCAGTGCCGGACCCTTTATCTGGCGTTTCTTTCAGGAGGCCCATGAGAGGAAGACCGAAGCCCCGGAGGGACCGGAAAGGTCCTCAACGGGTTCCGGAAGCACTGGAGGCAGAACATGAGGATCACATCCGTATCAGCGGCGGCGATCATACTCATCTTCGCGTCATGCGGAGGGGAAGGGCCTTCCACGGTAACTTCAGAGGAAAGCGGCGTTTTCACCGGCGAGACGCCGGCCGACGGGAACTACGGAGGCTACAGGTACCATGAGTACCGGGTGACCGCAGGGGCGCTGGATGTTGTGAAGGTTTCCATCGAGGCCGAAGGGTTCCAGCCGATCCTTAACCTGTATGAGGGATCCACCGGGGCCCACCTGGCGGAATGGGACAGCGAATATTCAAGCGACCCCTGCCTGGAGTACAGGGTGGCCTCTCCGGGGGATTACCTGGTAAGGGTGCATGATCCGGGGGACGGTGACGGCTCGTACACCCTTTCGATCACACTGGAGAAACGGAGCTAACTCCTTTTCTCAAGCTTCGAGAGGGCTTCCGAAAGGGCGGAGAAGGAGAACGGCTTCTGAAGGAAGGCAGCCGGACTCACGTCGTGGAACCTCTCCAGGAAATCCTCCCTGGTGAAGCCGCTGGTAATTACCACCGGGATGTCTTCCCTTACCTTCCTGATCTCCCTTGCGGCCCTTTCCCCGGAAAGCACAGGCATGCTCAGGTCCAGCATTACCAGGTCTGCGTCGGGGAATTCCTTGAACCTGCTCACCGCCTCTGCTCCGTTGGAAGCGGTGACTACCTGGTAGCCAAGCCGCTCCAGCATTAGCCTGGTGATCCCCAGCACGGATTCCTCATCGTCGGCCAGTATCGCCCTTGGGCGTGCTTCATCCAATTGCGAACCCTCCATCTTGTTGCCTTTCATTTCGATAATGGGTCATGAACCGATTCCCGTCAATGGCACCGCCAGACCTGTCAGGTGCTGCCCGCACAGGAACATTGACAAAATGGTACATGAATATTATATATTTGCAAGCTGAAAATGCCACATACGAAAGAAAGGAGACCAAAATGAGATACCTGATCATCTCGGTGCTGTTCCTTTCGCTTGCTGTCGCAGGCGGGGGCTCGCCTTCCCCGGCGGGAAACCATGCCCCCCTGTGTCTCGATTGCCCCGCTATGGAAAGCTGAGGAACCGTGAAGCACCTCTGAGGCGCCGCGTGCAGAACGCGGCGCCCTTCGTTTACACCGGGATGCCGAGTAGCTATTATCCCGCTATGGAAAAGGAAGATATCGGCAGCGAAGGCCGTGTAGCCGTTGTGATCCCATGCTACCGTGTCAAAGACAGGGTGGCTGAGGTTGCCAGGCGCTCTCTCCAGTACGCCCATATGGTGATCTGCGTTGACGACCGATGCCCTGAAGGGTCCGGGAAGCACCTGCTGAACCAGGTGGAAGACCCCAGGCTGACCGTGGTTTTCAACGAGGTCAACAAAGGGGTTGGAGGCGCGGTAAAGGCCGGTTACCTGAAGGCCATCGAACTGGGGGCTTCGGTTGCCGTGAAGGTGGACGGCGACGGGCAGATGGATCCCGCGCTGATACCGCTTTTCGTGAAGCCCATTCTCAGGGGAAGGGCAGACTATACGAAGGGGAACAGGTTCACCCGCCCGGGGGACTACCGCTCCATGCCCGGGATAAGGCTTTTCGGGAACGCGGGGCTTTCCCTGCTCACGAAACCCTCCACGGGGTACTGGCGTACCCTGGACCCCACCAACGGGTACACCGCGGCCAGCTGCCCGGTGCTGAAGCTTCTGCCCCTTGAGAAGGTGGACGACGGCTATTTCTTCGAAACCGACATGCTCCACCACCTGAGGTCGGTGGATGCCGTGGTGACCGACATTCCCATGAAGGCGGTATATGACGGCGAGAACAGCAGCCTGAACTGGAAAAGGGCCCTCTTTCCCTTCTTCTTCAAGCACCTGAGGAACACTATCTCCAGGATATACTTCCAGTACTTCATAAAGGACTTCGGGATGGCCACGGTTCAGCTCTGCCTGGGCCTCCTGCTCACGATCTTCGGTTCAGTCATGGGTCTTCTGGGCTGGACACGGTCTATTTCCACCGGGGTCACTGCCTCCGCCGGTTCGGTGATGCTGGCGGCGCTGCCTGTGATACTGGGATTTCAGATGCTCCTGGGCTTTCTGAGCTACGACATGGCCTCCATCCCGGTCACACCACTTACCGAAAGGCTTGAGAAATGAGACGGATAAGGGAAATGGCGGGAAACAGGACCCTTCTTTCTCTGCTGCTGTTCTTCGTTCCACTGGCGGTGTACCTGAAGGGGTTTTCCTACTGCGCCTCGGGAGACACCAGGGGGAACGAGCTTCTGGCCATCAGCATCCTCCGGGAGGGGGACTTCGACTTCGACGAGTTCGTTCCCGAAGGGGGTGTCGAGGAGCTTGGCTATGTGTTCCTCTGGCACCGGGGAAGGCTGCTCAATGTGTGTCCGGTGGTAACCGGGCTCACAACTGTGCCGGCATTCGCCGTTGCCTCGGTTGCAGGGGCGGACATAGACTCCGACGACACCGTGGAAAGGCTCAACCTTATCACCATGTCCGTTATCGGCGCTCTCACGGTGATGATCCTGTTCAACCTGCTCCTCAACCGGGGCTTCAGCCTGTTCGTATCCGCGCTCAGCGCCTTTCTGGCAGCCTTCGGAACACTGATATGGAGCGTTACGACCAGGGGTTCCTGGCAGCACGGACCCTCAATACTGTTCCTCACCGCGGGGATGTTCTTCTTTTTCGGCAGTACGAAGATAAAGTGGGCCCTCGCCGGGTTCTTCCTGGCCCTCACCGCGGTGAACCGGCCGGTGAACGGGCTGATCGTGCTGCCGTTCTACCTGTATTCGCTCTTCCGCAGGAGGGACATGCTCCTATATCTGGTGCTGGGAAGCCTTCCTCCTCTGGGGTTCCTGGCCTGGTACTCCCTTGAATACTGGGGTTCACTGCTTTCCCTGGGGCAGGGGCAGAGCGGCAAGTTCACCACGGATCCATGGCTGGGAATACCCGGGCTGCTGTTCTCTCCCGCCAGGGGACTTCTGGTCTTCTCGCCTGTTTTCCTTGTCTCCGCGCTCTACATGGTGCGGGATGTGTTCGTCAGGGGCGGCAATGTTCTGTACCGATACATCATAGCCGGATTCGTCGCCACCCTTCTGGCCTATACTGTCTGGGAGAGGTGGTACGGCGGCCACTGTTTCGGATACAGGTACCTTTCGGAGTACATCCCGGTGATGACCCTGTTCATGGCGGAGGGCTGGCGGAAGTACGTTGCGCGGTCATTATGGACCAGGGCGGTATTCGTCTGCCTGGCGGTATTCTCCATTTACTTCAATTTCCTGGGGGCCAGGGTCTTCCCGATACCCAACGGGTTCAACAACCATCCAAACAACATAGACTACCACCCTGAACGGCTCTGGGACGTTGATGAGACCGAGCTTGCAAGGCTCCACAGGTTCTTTGCCGACAGGTTCCGCTAGGGCTACTCCGGGAAGTCACCCCTGGGCTTCGAGGCGGCCAGCAGGTCACCCGCTATGGGCAGCAGGACCAGCAGCAGCCACCCGAACAGGAACTCCTGACTCCTGAGTCCGAAGGAACCGTAGGGCACCACCCTGCAGGTTATCTCGTCGAACAGCATCCAGATGATCCCCATGGGGATCAGCCACCTTACGCAGATGTTCCACCACCTGCCGAGCCTGAAGGAGGAGTTCCTGGAGATGTATTTCCTCTGCTCCTCCGCTCCGATGGACCAGCCTATCATCAGGGTCTCAACGAGGACAACTATGGTGAGTCCGAAGCTGTTCATGAAGTGATCGGCTATGTCCAGTATGTAGAGTCCTGCCCCGCTGAGCATGGGAAGCCCCAGCAGGAACGCCAGCCCGCCCACTGTGAGGTTGGCCCGCTTGTGGGAGAAGTTCCACTTGTCCTTCACCGCCGCGGTGGCAGCTTCCAGGAGGCTGAAGGCGGAGTCCACCGCAAGGGTGAGGAGCATAAGGAAGAAGAGCACCCCGAATACCCTTGCACCGGGAAGGTTGCCGATGATGTGCGGGTAGGCCACGAAGGCCAGCCCGGGGCCCGACTGGGCAACTTCCGTAATGTGAACGCCCATCCTGGTTGCCTGATAGCCCAGGGCGCTGAACACCGCCAGCCCGCCGCAGAAAGCCGTAAGGGCATCGGCCAGGCCGATGAGGATGGCGTATCCCGCAAGGTTGGTCTTCCTGGGAAGGAAACTGCCGTAGGCTATCATTATCGCGAAACCCACGCTGAGGCTGAAGAATACCTGGGAGATCGCCGCCAGCCAGATGTCGGCGGAGAAAAGCCTGTTCCACTCGGGTGTAAGGTAGAATGAGATCCCGGCGCCGGCTCCGGGAAGGGTGAGCCCCCTGATTATGAAGAGGATGAGAAGGCCCCAGGGAATGAAAACGGTGTAGTACACCACCTTGCTCACGGTTTTGGTGCCCTTCCAGACCGAGGCCACTATCCAGACCCAGGAGATGATGAAGCCCGCCAGGAGGGGCCAGCGGAAGGTTCCCATGTCCCATGGTTCGCTGGTGAGACCCAGGAAGTCGTTGTAGAAGAAGTCCCCGGGTGAGGACATGAAGGTGTCGGCGTTGGCCAGGGAGGACATGGCGTAGAGATGGCCCTGCCATGCCACGAGGAAGGTGCCGCTCTCCCTGATGCTCCCGGCGGTTCCGTCCACAGGATCGGTGAACTGGATTCCCAGGTACTCCGGCGGAACCGGGGTGAGCACCTCCATGTCGTCAAGATCAGTGGCTCCAACGGAATACTCCACATTGGCGTACTCCCCCCGGTCGCTCTGCCAGCCCAGGGTGGCAGCCTCCCAGGTGTAGTTAACGCTCCATGACATGATGATGGCGTAGTAGGTGACGATGATGAACCCGACCCCAACGGCGAACCAGCCGAACCACTGCATCCTGGGTCTCAGGACCGCAAAGGCACCCGGCGCGGACTGCCTGGTCTTGTGCCCCATGCTGAACTCCAGCATCAGCAGGGGAATGCCCGCCACGAATAGGCAGATGAAGTATGCCACCAGGAACGCCCCTCCGCCGTTGGCGAAGGTAATGTACGGGAACCTCCAGATGTTGCCGAGACCGATGGCGGAACCTATGGCCGCCAGAATGAAGGCGGTCTTGCTGTTCCACATTTCCCTTGAAGCCACAGTACCCCTCCTCGCTGTGTTTTCCACCAGCTCAAATTAGATGAATCGCCGGCCCCGGGTCAAGTGCACAGGAGGCATGAACATCCACTTGACGGGGCCGGTTGGCGAACCTAGAATAAAAGCGAAGCTGCGACTGCTTGTTAAATTTTGTAAAAAATTTCTCAAAGGAGGGAAGAATGGTGACCGTACTGATCCTGATGGTGGCGCTCACTGGCTTCGGCCCGTGGGTATCAGTTGGGCCGGAGGGGGGGGATGTGGACGCTCCGGTGCAGTCTCCCGCGGATCCCCTGGAGCTGTGGGCCCTGTCCGGAAGCAATCCCACCCAGGTGGTGCACTCCGATGACGGCGGGGCAACCTGGGAACCAATTTCCTCCTTCACCGGCAGCACGGTCTACGACATGACGATCTGCCCCGACGGGAGGCTCGTCGCCGGGGGCAGCAGCCGGGTGTGGACCTCCACCGATGGCGGATACACCTGGAACAGCAGCTATTCCTCCAACACCATCTTCTATGACATGGAGGCCCACCCCACAAGTTCCTCCCATGTATATGCAGGCGGATACGCATACGACGGCGCCTGGAAGATAGCCTTCATGCACTCCGCCGACGGCGGGGCCACCTTTTCCGTTACCCACATCCCCCTCTCAGGAAGTTATGACTTCAGCTACGGCAGGTGCGTCGCCGTTTCCCAGAGCAGCCCTTCGAATATCCTGGTGGGCGGCTACGGCTACTCATCCACAGATGCCACCTATCAGCCCCTGCTGATGAGATCCACCGACGGAGGAGCCACCTTCACCGAAGTCACCCCGCCGGAGGCCTCGGCCCAGTATTACATGTACGGCGCTGCCTTCCATCCCTCGGATCCGAACATAATCCTGGCCGGTTCCCTCTACAGCATGTACCGTTCCACCAACGGAGGGGCCAGCTGGACGAAAGTGGCCGCCAGCCAGACCTACAACTACGGCATAAGGTTCAGCCAGGCGGATGACGACCTGGTGATGGCGGCGGGGATGAACAGGATCTACCGTTCAACCAACGGCGGAGTTACATGGTCGCAGATATACACGCCTTTCTCCGGTCTCTCTGGGATTCAGTGGGTCCTCCCCGACTGGAGCTCCGCTTCCAGCGCCTATGCCTCCAGTTCCGGGGGATTCCACATCTCCTCCGACGGCGGGGTCAGCTGGACCCAGTCCAACGAAGGGCTTCTGGTGGGCCGGGTGCTGGCCATGGAGGAGTCCCAGGGCTGGTTGTTCATGAACATGCTGGACATGGGGCTGTTCAAGACCCCGTCAACCGGATCGGTGAGCTGGGAGGAGGTGACCACACCCCTCTCATGCGGCGACTTCTGCTCCATCAAGTCCGACGGCGCCGGAACGCTCCTTGCCCTTGAGGGAAGCGGTTGAGGCAACTCAGAGCTCTACAGGAGCACAGACGGAGGTTCCGTCTGGACAATGGCAGACAGCTACTACGGAGACGGTTACGGACTGATTCACGCAGGGGGCTCCACCTTCTGGAGCTGCGGATACAAGTACACATCTCCCAACTACATGGCGGTGGTCTCCAAGTCCACCGACGGTGGAGCCAGCTGGACCAGGCACACCCTCTACTCCGGGTCCCAGTACGGTTATGTAAGAGCGGTGGCGGTTGACCCGGCCAATTCTAACAACGTGTGGGCCCTGGGCTACGACAACAGCCAGTACAGGCTCCATTCGACAACCAACGGCGGAGGAAGCTGGTCGACCTCAACAACCAGCGGGTATACCGGAACACCGTATGACCTGCAAGTGGACCCGGCGAATCCCGCCCATCTTGCGGCAGCCTCCTCCAGCGGCCTGTACCATTCCACCAACGGCGGAGCGAACTGGACGAAGGTCACCTCAAGCTTCGGAACGGCCTACAGCCTCTACCAGTCCGATCTGCTGGGGGGGCTGGCCATCTGCACCAATGCAGGCGTATGGATATGGGACGACTGGCAGGGAACTCCGGTTCACTTCGGTGAGGATCCCGGTATACCGGCAGTGCAGTGCGTTCTGGACAGTGACGACGAATACCTGTTCGCCGGGACCTCCGGAGCCTCTGTATGGAGGTCCTACTGCGGCACCGGCACCCAGTGGGATTCAAACGCTCAGGTGGCTCCGCAAACCCCGGTGACCATAAGCCCCAACCCAGTTTCCTCGCATTCTGCCTCCCTGGGCTTCAACCTGGCTTCCCCGGGCATGGTATCCGTTGAGATCCTCGATCTGACAGGGAGAAGGGTCCGAACCCTCTGCAGCGGGGAAATGGAGGCGGGCGCCCATCAGCTCAGCATACAGACAGATGAGCTGGTGCCCGGCGTGTACTTCGCCGTGGTGAGGACCGAAGCGGACACCGTTACCGGAAGGTTCGTTCTGGCGGATTAGCCTTCGGGAGAGGGGCGCTCCACCGGGCGCCCCTACCTCCCCGGACCGAAGGAATAATCGCTTCCGTAGGAGAAGGTCCACCTGAGCTGCCCCTGGTCGTTCCAGCCCGGGCCCAGGCTTGCGGTCCCTCCGGGTATGTTCACCCTGGCGGTTATTCCCGCTCCCCAGTGGAGCTTCCCCTCATCATAGTCTGAAAAGGTGTCGTAGCTCCAGGAGGTGGCCAGCTCCGCC
The DNA here is from genome assembly GCA_964387445.1 of uncultured bacterium. GTDB lineage: Bacteria > Fermentibacterota > Fermentibacteria > Fermentibacterales > JCC-6 > Sabulitectum. The sequence goes on along the minus strand of CAYLXG010000046.1, from coordinate 294 downwards.
TGGAGGAATACTGGCCCCAGTGTCTTTCTGGAGAGGGACGCTCCTCCGGCTATCCTCTCCCTGGAGGGAAGGGTGTTCCACCTGTAGCCCGGTATCCCCCTGGAAGCAGTAAGCCGTGATTCCTGCCATGAGTAGTTGTCTCCCCAGAGGAGTCTCCCCCAGGTGTAGAGCCCTCCCTGGAGTCCTATGGGAAGAGTGCTTATCCTGGATATGTCCCAATCCAGTGAGCAGTGACGGGACCGGGGTGCCGGGCACCACCCCCCTGTAAGGAAGAACCTGGTCCCCGGGGACACG
>CAYLXG010000045.1:0-16070 GCA_964387445.1 uncultured bacterium | reverse complement strand
GGGGGCCAGGGTCGTCGTCGATTAGGCAGCTCCCGTCAGACCTGTTCCGCTCTTTCCTCCTCCAGCCGCTTAACCCCTTCGCGTATGCTCTGGGAATCCGAATCCGCCATTACCAGGGTGACACTGTCGGTGGCAACCACGCTTGCACCCTTCAGCCCCACTACTACGGTGAGCCGGCCGGTCTCGTCGTAGACCAGTACGTCCTCTGAATCGACAAGAAGTGACTCGCCCATGCTCACCCCGGCCTTCCGCGCGCCGGGCCAGTCCCCTATGTCGCTCCAGGAGAACTCCGCCTCCACCATCACCCCCAGGGATGTTTTCTCCATTGCTCCGTACTCCACCGAGACCGGGTCCAGGGCACCGTAAACTTCCAGTGAGGGAGCCGTGGTATCCGGCAGTTCCGCAAGGTCGCGGTATAGACCGGGCATGTGCCTTTTCAGCTCCTCCAGGAATACTTCCGCCTTCCAGACGAACATCCCGGAGTTCCAGAGATACTCCCCGCTTCGAAGGTATTCTGTGGCAGTGGGGAGGTCGGGCTTCTCGGTGAACGACCTTATGGTCCATCCATGACCCTTCCCCTCTCCCCTCCGGATGTAGCCGTATCCGGTGGCTGGATGGTCAGGCGGAATCCCGATGGTGCAGAGACAGCCTTCCTCAGCCAGCTGAACCGCCTTCTCCAGGGTTCTCTGGAACCCCTGAACCGGGCTTATCATGTGATCGCTGGCTGCTATTATCATGGTGCAGTGCCCCAGGCCCCTTCGTCTCAGGGTCTCCGCGGCCCAGCCTATGCAGGGGGCGGTGTTCCTTCCAGCAGGTTCAAGCAGAAGGTTCTCCCTGCTGATCCAGGGCATCTGTTCAATCACCGTATCCCGGTGCTCAGCCCCTGTGACCACCATAATGCTGCCCTGGCGGGCCAGTCCCATGAACCTGGCGGCGGTGAGCTGTATCATCGTGCCCCCTCCCAGGAGGTCCATGAACTGTTTGGGCCTTTTCCTGACCGAAGCCGGCCAGAATCTGGTGCCCCTTCCCCCGGCCATTATCACCGGAAAAAGCTCACTGCTGTTCATTTTTCTATCCTTATCTTCCATGATCCTCCCAGTGCTTCCACTTCGCCTCCGTCTCCGTCGGAGAAGGAACAGGCGCCCGTCCCGGTGTCGTAGAGCAGCTCCATGGGATCCAGGGTGATGCTCCCCGGGGAGACCCTCTCCATGGAATAGCCTTCTGCGGAAACCCCGCCGGAGACCTGCTCAGCCCTGCCCCACCGTGCCCAGTCCACCGCCTCGAGTCCCTGCTCCACATGGAGTTCCCTGGTGTTCCCGGCGGAATCAAGCCTGCCGTAGTCCCAGAGCCTGTAGGTCACCGTGCAGTTCAGCTGTATCTCCAGGACGGTAAGGCCTCCGCCCAGGGCGTGGACGGTTCCCGCAGGGAGATGGACAAGGTCCCCGGGGGCGACTTCAAGAGAGTTCAGCATGGACACCACCGTTCCGCTGCGCACCGCACCGGCAAAGGCTTCCTTCGATGTTCCCTCCAGTATGCCGTGGAGGATCCTTCCCCTGCCCTGGAGTATCGCCCATGACTCGTCCTTCATGGGCGGGGTACGCTCCCTGCCGGGGTGGACCTGCACCGAGAGATCCCTCGCGGCGTGGAGGGTCTTCAGTATCACAGGGAATGGCTCGCCTCGGAAGAAGGACGATGCCTTCACCCTGTCCCCTCCCGGGGACTTCAGTTCCGTACCCGGGTGGAACCACCATATCTCCCCCACTGGCTCGCCTCCGGTCCTTTCCGGGGGAAGGGAGCCCCATATCCTTTCGACCTGCTCGGGAATGCATTCGTATATCATCTTCCACCTGCCAGCGCTGTCATTGCTTTCATTATGCCCTCGCCGGTCCTGTCCCTTTCCGGGTGCCACTGAACCCCGAGCACCCTGTGGTCAAGGCTCTCGATGGCCTCCAGCACTCCGTCCGAGGACCTTGCCGCGGCGAAGAAACCTTCCGGAACGGTCTCCAGGGCCTGGTGGTGCCAGGAGGAGACCACGGGGTCGCTCCCAAGGACTTCATGGAGGATCGACTCCCTGGAGACGGTCACTGCGTGGCTGGCCTGCGCCTTCGAGTTCCCGTCATGGAACACCTCAGTATCCAGGTGCTGCACCAGGGCGGCTCCGTGGGCAATGCCCATGAGCTGCATTCCCAGGCAGATGCCCAGGACTGGTATCCCCATTTCCCGAGCGGTGAGGAAAAGCTCCATGTCCCAGAGGGGTCTCTCCCTCTCCGGATCCCTGCTGCCGCGGTCCGCCCTGCCGAAGAGTGCCGGATCCGGATCTCCCCCGCCGGTGAGCACCAGCATGTCGAACCCTTCGAGTATCTCCCCGGGGGAAGCACCCTTCACGGGAAGAACGCCCAGCGGGATCATGCCCGGCCTGTCCAGAAGCGCGGCATAGCAGTGATGGAGGCAGTAACGGTAAGGCCCGTAGACGGACCTCTCAACCCCCTCCAGACCGTACCATACCTGGGAGACGGCAACCCTCATCCGGCTCAGCCTGTTTCCGTCATCCTGCGCACCGCCATGGAGGCCTTTTCCGCCAGGTGGGGCGGTATCTCTATGGCGTCCGTGGGAGATTCCAGGGCTCTCAGCACATGTTCCAGCGTTGTGAAGCCCATGTCCCTGCACACTATGCCTCCGGCGGCGGCGAACTCCCTGTCCGGGAACAGGGTTTCCAGCCGGTAGATCATGCCCTCTTCGGTGCCTATGATGAACCGCTTCGAGGGGGATTCCTCAACCCTTCTTATCATGCCCCCGGTGCCCAGCACGAAACGGGCCTCCCTCCAGAAGACAGGGGGAGCCTCGGGATGCACGAGCACCTCGGCGTCGGGCCACCTTGTCTTAAGGTCCAGCAGACCCCTTATATCCGCTCCGCTGTGGGCGTGACAGCCGCCGTGCCATATATGAACGGTCTTTTGGGTGTTCTTCCTGACCCAGGTTCCCAGGTTCCTGTCGGGGCCGAATATCACCTCGCTGCCCGGGGCGGCTTCTGTCACCGCCACGGAGTTGGCGCTGGTGCAGCATGCCCAGGCCTCCGACTTAAGCTCAACGGTGCTGTTCACATAGATCACAGCCGCCGCTTCCGGGTGTCGGCGCTTCATCTCCCTGAGGTCCTCAGCGGTCATGGATGCGGCAAGGGAGCAGCTGGCGTCCGGGGCGGCGAGCACCACGGTGCTCTCCGGGGCCAGGAGCTTCGCGGTCTCCGCCATGAAGCGAACCCCGCAGAACACAACGAGGTCGGCGGCTTCCCGGGCTGCTATCCGGGAAAGCTCAAGTGAATCCCCCACATGGTCAGCGATGTCCTGTACCGGGCCGGGCTGGTAGCTGTGGGCGAGAATGAGCCCGCCCCTCAGGTCCTTCAGCCTCTGTATCTCCTCAGCTATGCAGCCGCACATTCATACCTCCTCAAGCTAAACATCCCGGATGACCCCTCCCAGAAGGACTGAGTCTCCCAGGTAAACAGCTCCGATCTGGCCGGGGGACAAGGCTCTCTGCGGTTCGTCGAAGATGATCTTCACCCGGTCCCCATGCATTTCCGCCAGCCCCGGTTCCGGGGGTTTCCGGTACCTGGTCTGTATGAGCCCCCTGAAGTCGTTCCCCGGCGGCGGAGCCAGCCAGTTGATACTATCCAGCATGCAGGAGCTTCTGTAAAGGCTGTGGCCGCCGCCGATGACCACACGGTTTCGCTGAGGTTCGAGGCGTACCACGAACATCCTCTCTCCGTGGGCTCCTATCCCCTTCCGCTGCCCGGGGGTGTATCCGCCCAGTCCGCTGTGCCGGCCCACCACCTCTCCCCGGGTGTTCACGATGTCCCCTGGAAAGCCCTCCCTCTCCAGGGAGAAGCAGAGGTCCTGACTTTCCGCGGATATGAAGGGAAGCCCCGACCGGATACCCTGGTTCCTGACATCCTTCTTGATGGAGAGGCCCAGGGGAAAGCGGCACCTGGAAAGTATCTCCCCGGGAACCAGGGAGAGGAAGTAGCTTTGATCCTTGGCCGGGTCAGTTCCCCTGAGCAGCCGGCCCCCTTCGTTCCGTGCGTAGTGGCCCGTGACCAGCATCTCCCCGGGTTCAAGGATGGAAAAGGGAAGGGCGAGCTTCACCAGCCGGTTGCACATGGCGCAGGGATTCGGGGTAAGCCCCTGGTCGAGCATTTCCATGGAAGGGTTTCTTACCAGGGTCTCGAAACTGCTCCGGGCCGGGATCACAATGAGCTCAACGCCAAGAAGCCCGCAGCTTTTCACCGCCTCGGCAGGGGGTCCGGTGCCTCTGCTGTCCACGAAGACCGCCCTGGTGATGCTGAATTCCTCCGTACTGCGGAGGAGCGATACCGTGGAGTCGAGACCCCCGGACAGGCATACCAGGGCGCGCCCCATCCGTCAGGCGCCGAACTTGGCCAGCCTGCCCGCCGCGGCAAGTAGAAGGGCCATGAGTTCCTTCGCCTGGAATGTCCCCAGGGACCCTCCGGCGCATTCCCTCTCGGTGAACCTGCAGTTCCAGCCTGTGCGCTGGGGTCCGCCGTATATCATCGCAGGCACCGGATGCCAGCTGTGGAGCTTCATGGGGCAGGGGGTGGAGTGGTCGCCGGTTACACAGACCACGTCGAAGCCGCATTCCAGGATCGAGGGCATCGCCGCGTCGAACCTCTCTATCTCCGCTATCTTCCGTTCGTGGTCGCCGTCCTCCCCGGAACTGTCGGTGTACTTGTGGTGGAGGAAAACGAAGTCCTTCCCCTGTTTCAGGGCTTCAGCCGCCGCCTTCACCTCTCCGCCCAGGTCGGCGGGGTCGGGGCTCATAACCTCCATTCCTGCAAGGGTTGGCCGGTTTTTCCCCGTTGAGGATACCCATTGCCTTCTCCACGAACTCCTTCACCACCCCCGCGGCGAACTCGGCGTCCTGGGACAGGGCCTTTACTGGCAGGGGCTTTTCGCCAACCAGGCCGGGGTCGGTCTCCTGAATGTTCTCCGAAAGCCCGGCCCCCCTGAAAACTACACAGGCCCGGTGTTCCTTCACAGGCTCCACGAATGTCTGTACTCCGGAGATCTCGATCCCCTTCAGCATGTCCGCCAGCCGGGCGCACTCATCGGTGGATATCCTGCCGGCTCTCCTGTCGGTCACCACGCCGTTCCCGTCGATGGTGCAGAAGTTTATCCTGGCGGCCAGGTCTCCGTGGTTCAGCTGGAAGCCTATTCCAAGGGCCGCCAGGGCGCCCCTTCCAACAAGGCACTCCACAGGGTCGTAGCCGAACAGCGCCAGATGACCCGGGCCGCTTCCAGGTGTTATGCCCCTTGCCACGGGTATGTGCTGGCCCAGGGCGGCCCGTGAGGCCAGCCTGTCGAGGTTCGGTGTGGCGGCGGCTTCCAGCGGGGTCCTGCCCTTCAGCTGGGGAACGGAGATGTCACCCACTCCGTCCATCACCGCGAGAAGGATACTGCCTCCGTGATCGAGGGCCAGTTCTGATGTCAGGTCTCTCATTTCACTCACCTCGACTGTTCGGGTATTCGATGGCCCCTGAATCGGTGATGGTTCCCGCAGTGAAGGACTCCACCGAAGCTCCTTCGAGCATCTCAAGGACCCTTCCGGGCTCTTCTGTGGTGAAGAGGAACCCGGCTCCCATGTTGAAGGCCCTGTTCATTTCCGTTTCGCTCACACCGCCCAGGCCTGATATCAGGTCGAATATCGGCGGCACCCGCCAGTTCGGGGTGATAACCGCGCCGCAGCCCCGGGGCAGTATCCTGGACAGATTCCCCGGTATGCCGCCTCCTGTGATGTGAGCCATGCCAGTGACCAGCCCCTCGGCCAGAAGGGGCTTCATCTCCGTGAGGTAGCTTCGGTGAACCGCCAGAAGGGCCTCTCCCACCGAGGCTCCCTCGAGCTGGTCGGGTCTTGAGGATACGCTGAGACCGGCCTTTTTGAAGAGCACCGTTCTGGCCAGGGAATATCCATTGGTATGGAGGCCGGTGGAGGGAAGCCCTATGATGGTCTGCCCCGGGCGCACCGCCGAGCCGTCGATTATCCGGCCTTCGTCCACCACGCCGACAATGGTTCCAGCAACATCGTAGTCCCCGGGGGAGTAGAAACCCGGCATCTCCGCCGTTTCCCCGCCCAGGAGCGCAAGGCCGTTCTCGAGACAGGCCTTCGCCAGACCCTCGACTATGGACGCGGCCACCACGGCACTCAGCTTTCCGCAGGCCAGGTAGTCCATGAAGAACAGGGGAAATGCCCCCTGAACGAGTATGTCGTTCACGCAGTGGTTCACAAGGTCCATTCCCACGGTGGAGTAGTCCTCCGCCATGGAAGCCACCTTCATCTTCGTTCCCACTCCGTCGGTGCTGGCCACCAGCACCGGTTTGTCGATGCCGGGGAAATCGGCCCTGAAGAGCCCTCCAAAGTGGCCCAGGTCCGACAGCACCCTTCCGTCGTAGGTCTTCCTTACTTCGGCCTTCATGAGTTCCACCGCCCTGGAACCCTCGTCGATGTCCACTCCAGCTTCTCTGTAGTCGGTTCCGCCCATTCCTGCACCCTGTCCAGCTGATTGGTGGAGAGGTAGTAGTTGAGTCTCTCGTCTATGGCCTTCCTGGTGATGTCCCTGAGGGCTTCCACACCGAAGCCGCCTATCGCGAAGCTGGCGGTTACTGAACCGTAGCAGAGGCCTCTGGTGATGTTCCTGAAGGTGAGGGGACCGCCAACCCCCGCCAGGAAGCCCAGCATACCGGCGGCGAAACTGTCGCCGGCCCCGGTGGGGTCGACCACGTTGTCCACCGGGCAGGCGGGAAGGAGGAAGGGTCTGGGGCCGCCCAGGACCATCACGCCGCTGGCGCCCAGCTTTATCACCACGAACCTGGGGCCCCTCTTCAGTATGTACCTGCCGGCGCGGAAAAGGTCGCTGGCGCCGGAGAGCTGCCTTGCCTCCGAGGCGTTCACGAAGAGGATGTCCGCCTTCTTCATGACCTGCATCACGGTTTCCTTCTTGTGCTCGATCCAGAGGTTCATGGTGTCCATGGCTATCCACGATGGATTCTCCACCTGTTCCAGCACCTGAAGCTGAAGCTCCGGGTCTATGTTGGCCAGGAACACGCAAGGGGTCTTCCTGTATCCGTCCGGAAGCACCGGTTCGAAGCTGGCGAACACGCCCAGTTCGGTCCTTATGGTCCTTGCGTCGCCGAAGTCGGGGCCGTAGACCCCCTCCCATCGGAAGGTGGGTCCTCTCCCAATTGTAAGGCCCTCCACATCAACATTCCTCGTCATCAGGAAGTCCTTTTCCCGGGACGGGAAATCCGGGCCAACCACCCCCACGATGCGCACATGATCCAGCTGCCCCGCGGCCAGCCCGAAATAAACCGCTGAGCCCCCCAGGGTGTCCTCGGCCTTGCCGGCCGGTGTGGTCAGGGTGTCCAGAGCCACCGATCCTACTACGAGAACGGACATTGCAGTTCCTCTCTACATTCTCTCAGGGGCCTTGACCCCGAGTATTCTCAACAGGTCCCGAAGAACGTTCATCACCGCCAGGCAGAGTACCAGCCTGGCCCTCGTTCCCGGGGCATTGTCAGGGTCGATGACCCTGTGGTGCTGGTAGAAGCCGTGGAAAGCCGTGGCGATCTCCCCCAGCAGTTCGGTTATCCTGTGGGGCTCAAGTGCCTCCGCCGCGTCGTGCACCCTGACAGGGACCGTTTCGAGCAGACGCATCAGGTCCCTTTCCCTTTCGCCCTGGAGGGCGTTCTCCAGGAGGGGGTCTTCCGTCAGCTGGGATATGTCCTCACATCCAGCCTTTCTCAGTATGCCGGATATCCTGGCGAAGGCGTACTGAACATAGAAGACCGGGTTGTCCTCGCTGTCCGCCGCCGCTGCGCCAAGGTCGAAGTCCATGTGGGCCTCGGCCCTCCTGGTGAGGAAGATGTACCTTACCACGTCCGGGGAACCGGCTTCACCCACAAGGTCCCTGAGCGTGGCGAAGTTGCCGGACCTTGTCGACATCTTGATCTTCTCGCCGTTCCGAAGGAGGGTGACGAACTGGTGGATCACCGTTCGAAGCCTCCCTTCCACCTCTTCGGCCCCAAGCACAGCTGAAACCGCCGCCTCAACGTCCCTGCAGGTGTCTATGTGGTCGCTGCCGAACACATCCACGATAAGGTCGTATCCACGCCGGAACTTGTTCAGGTGGTAGGCTATGTCGGGCATTCTGTACGTGCAGCTGCCGTCATCCCTTATCACCACCCGGTCCTCCGGCCGGCCGATCTTCGTAAGCATGAGCCATTTTTTATCCGGGTTCTCCCCGTCGGGCCGCACCAGCCCCTTCTTTGAGAGCAGGGCAAGGGCTTCGTTCACCGCGTCGGGAATCAGCTCGCTCTCGGCGAAGTATCTGTCGAAGGTTATCCCCAGCAGCTCGAGGTCGTCGGAGATAAGCCTGAAGGCCCTCTCTTCCGCGAACTTCCGGAATGTCTCGAGGTCCGCTGGCCAGCTGAGACCGCCTCCGGCCTCCCCGAGGAGGTCATTGGCCCAGCCCTCAACGTAGTCACCCATGTAGCCGCCTTCGGGAACCTCCATGGATCCGCCCTGGAGCTGGAAGTACCTGGCGGCCAGTGACTCCGCAAGCCTGTTCATCTGATTGCCGCCGTCGTTGAAATAGTATTCCCGGTGCACCGACCACCCCGTGGCCTCCAGGAGCCCGGAGATGGCGTCTCCCAGGACGGCCTGCCGGCAGTGGCCAACGGTGAGGGGACCGGTTGGGTTGGAACTCACGAACTCCACTATGGCGCTCTTCCCGGTCCCGGTGAGGGGCATCATGGGGGAAAGCCCCGCGGCGGCCAGCTGAAGCACCGTTTCCCTCAGGTAATCCCCTGAAAGGGTGAAGTTCAGGAAACCCGGGCCATCCACGGTGACCTTCTCTATCTGGGGAAAGCCCTTCCTCACCTGGTCGGCCATGGCTTCCGCTATCTCCCTGGGGGGCTTTCCAAGCCTTCCAGCCAGGGGCATCGCCGAACTGGAGGCCAGGTCGCCGAAGGCCAGGTTCCTGGACCTTGCAACCTCGATCGCGGGCTCTTCGATGCCGTAGAGCCCGGCGACGGCGGAGGCCATCGCCCCGGCCAGGTCAGTCCTGGTGCGAAGGGGAGATATCGAAGGTGAATTCGTCATCTGATTCCGTTCCGTGAATGTCCTGGAACTTCCTCACCGGAGCATCGCTCCAGAGGGTTTCCAGGCTGTAGTATTTCCTGGTTTCGGGAAGGAAGATGTGCACCACGAAGTCAACGAAATCCATGAGGATCCAGCTGCCCTCGTCGTATCCCTCCCTGTGATGAAGCCTCCACCCCAGTTCCCGCGCGGAACGCTGCAGATGGTCGGCACTGGCCCTGCACTGTATCCTGTTGTCTGCGGTGACTATCAGAAAGATGTCCATGGTGAGGGGAAAGTCCATCATGTCCAGGGCGACCACATCGTAGCCGTGCCTCTGGTGGATCGCTTCCACTATCTGCTCCAGGATGTCCGCGTCTTCTCTTTCGGTGCTCAAGGTACCTCCGCTTCTCAGTCTCTGTATGGAATGTAGAACGAGGGATCGTCACGATCCCTTCCCAGTATTACCGTAACGTCCACCTCGGGGTCGAAGCCCGGCGGCGGCAGCAGCATCACCACCGAGGAATCACCCAGCTGCAGAACCTCCGCCACCCTCTTCGCCGCGGCGAACGAGGTGTCGTGGCTCAAGACCACCGTCAGCTCGTAATCCCTTCTTCCGGCGTCCTGTGGAGGGCCGGGGGCGTAGAAAACAACATCCCCCGTCCTGGTCTCCAGGAAGGTCTGGGCCCTTGAGGCCAGGTCATTGACCCCAACCCCGTTCTGAACCCGAAACCGGATCGTGTCCGGAGGAGGGGTCGAGTCGGTTATGGTGAAAACGCCTATCACAGTCTCGGCTTCCCTGCGGATCTCAGAGGGGGAGTATACCGCGGCAAGGGTTGCCAGGCTTCCCACCGCCAGTGAGAGCAGCACCGCAGGCAGCAGTCTCTTCTTCTTTTCCTTCGGTTTCCTCTTCCTCAATCCAGCACTTTCCTGAACCATGGAGAAAGTATCTCATGGGCCTTTTTCAGGGACTGTGAGACAACTCTGATCCCTCCAACGGTGCTCATGAAATTGGTGTCTCCGCTCCATCTTGGAAGCAGATGCACGTGGAGATGGCCGGGGATCCCGGCCCCACCCGCGGAACCTGCGTTCCAGCCGCCGTTCATGCCCTGGCACTTCATACCCTCTTTCAGGGCGGTCTCGCCTGCGGCAAGCACCCTGAAAAGCTCTTCGGACTCCTCCGGGGAGAGGCCGCCCAGCTCCGGCTCGTGGCGGTAGGGCACCACCATCATATGGCCGTTGATGTATGGGAACCTGTTCAGTACCGCATACACATGGCTCCCGCGGTGGAGCACCAGGTTCTCGCTGTCTTCCACTGTATCCGAGGAGCCTATGCCGCAGAAGACACAGCCCTCCGCCCCGGCCTTCGGCGCCGATACATAGTCGTACCTCCAGGGGGCCCAGAGCCGCTCAGTCATCTTCGGTCCCTATGATCTCGTAATCCCCGACCGTATCACCCGGAGGGATCACGGCTCCCCTGATCACCGCTCCCTGGCCGATGACCGCCCCTGCCCCTATCACCGTTTCCCCTGAAAGGGTGCAGTTCCTGCCCAGTACGGCCCCTGAGCCGATGGTAACCGTATCCTCTATCCATACCGTTGAGGGGTCCGGGATGATGACCCCGGAGAGAAGGTGACCCTCGGCCACCCTCTTCTTGATGGCTTCTGTGCATCTGGCAAGCTGCAGGGGATCGTTGACCCCGGCCACCTCCTCCCAGTCCGGGGTGAAGACCGAAAGGGCGGGTTCTCCCCTCTCCCGGAGTATTGCCACAGCGTCCGTCAGGTAATACTCCCCCTGGGCGTTGCTGCGTCCCACAAGGGGCAGCACCTCCGAGAGGGCCCCGGCGGAGAAAGCCATTATGCCGGTGTTTATTGTCCTTATCGCCTTCTCTCTGTCGGTGGCGTCCTTTTCCTCGACTATGCGGTCGATCCTGCCGTCGGGGTCCATGATCACCCTGCCGTAGCCCGTTACGTCGGGGGGGGTGGTGGTGAGAACGGCCATGGAGGCCCCCGAGGAGCTTCTCGCGTCCATCAGTTTCGCGATGGTCTCCCTCCTCAGCAGAGGCACGTCCCCCAGGAGCACCGCCACCTGATCCTCACAGGGATCCAGGGGCATGGCGCAGGATACCGCATGGGCGGTGCCCAGCTGCTCCTCCTGTACGGCCCAGCTCCATCTGAACCCCTCCAGCATGGGTATCACCAGGTCCCTTCCATGGCCCACAACTACCCGGATGCTCTGGATACCGGCGGCTTCCGCGGCCTCCCCAACCCTCTGCACCATGGGCTTGCCCAGAACCGGGTGCATCACCTTGGGCAGCGGGGACTTCATCCTCTTCCCCATTCCCGCGGCCAGTATTATCGCCGCGGAGCTCAACTTAGCACCACCGGCTCGAGGTTCATGTCGTTGGCGGTTACCACCACCGGTTCCGGGGGGGCCTCATCGCCTATGTCCATCCAGGCGAACTGAAGGATTATCACCCTGTCCCCCGGCGAGCACAGCCTTGCCGCGGCACCGTTGATGCAGATGGTTCCGCTGCCCCGCCGGCCCTCCAGCACGTAGGTCTCGAACCTGCTTCCGCTGTTTATGTCCGCCACCAGGACCTTTTCGTTCGGCAGGAGCCCTGCGATGTCCATCAGGTCCCTGTCTATGGTAATGGAACCCACATAGTCTAGTTCGGCCTGGGTAACCACCATCCTGTGCAGTTTCGATTTGAGAAAACACCTAAGCAAATCAAGCCTCCGGTCCGATGATTATGTTGTCTATCAGCCTTGTGGCGCCGGCGTATACCGCCACCGCCAGAAGGGCTTTTCCTGTAACCCTGTCAAGGGGGGCCATGGTGCCGGGATCCACCACTTCCACATACTGGACCTTCAGCAGGTTCATGGGCTCCACCTCGCTAAGGAACCTGGCCTTGAAGGCGGCAGGATCACTTTCTTTATTAATGCCAAGTATCCGCGCTTTCATGAGACCGCGGTATATGGCCGGCGCCTGGCGCCTCTCCTCAGGGGACAGATATGCATTGCGGCTGCTCATGGCAAGACCGTCGCCCTCACGCATGACCGGTGCGGCGATTATCTCAAGGTCAAGCCTGAGGTCCCCCGCCATCCTCCTTATCACCGCCAGCTGCTGTGCGTCCTTCATGCCGAACACCGCAGCGTGGGGCCGGACAATGCCGAAGAGCACAGCGCAGACAGTGGCCACACCCTGGAAATGCCCGGGCCTGTACTCCCCGCAGAGCCCCGAGGAGACCCCGGCAACGGACACCGTTGTTGAGAAGCCCTCCGGGTATATGACATCGGTGTCCGGTGCGAAAACCGCGGACACTCCCCGATCTTCAAGGAGCCTGCAGTCACCCTGGAGGTCCCTGGGGTATCTGGAGAGGTCTTCGTTCTGCCCGAACTGGGTGGGGTTCACGAATATGCTCACGACGACCCTGTCGCAGGCCTCCCGGGCAGCGTCCACCAGGCTCAGGTGCCCCGGGTGCAGCGCTCCCATGGTGGGAACGAACCCCACCCGGAGACCTCTGTCCCTCCAGCACATGGAGAGCCTGGTCATCTCCTCACCGGTGCGGACGATCCTCATATGCTGAGACCTCCCGCCGATGAGGGGTTGTACCCCGAAAGGCCCCCCGGGTGTGAGAGAACCGCGTCGAGCAGACCATCGAAGGCCTTCTCGTCGCCGCGGAAATCCACTCCGTCGGTGTTCACCGCAAGAACGGGGAACCTGGAATCCCTGAGGAACCAGCGGTTATAGGAATCCACCAGCTCCTCAAGCCATTTCCTGTCCATATCCTTCTCGAACTCCCTGCCGTACCTGTTTATCCTGTCCAGCAGCACCCCTGTGGAAGCCTGGAGGTAGATCACAAGGTCCGGAGAAGGGGCGGCCGGCGTTACAAGCTGTTCGCTGAGCCTCTCGTAAAGGTCAAGTTCATGGCCCTTAAGGGTGATCCTGGCGAATATGATCCCCTTGCCCGGCAGGAAGTCGGAGATCAGGTATCTGCTGAAAAGGTCGGGCTGAACCAGGCTTGTCTGCCTGAAGTAACGGGCTAAAAGGAATGACACCTGAGCCTGAAAACCGTACTTCGCCCTGTCCCTGTAGAAAAGGGGAAGGAACGGGTTCTCGGAGGTTTCCTCCAGTATCGCCCTTCCCTCGAGCCTTGCGGCCAGCCTTCCGGCCAGGAAGGTCTTCCCCACGCCAACCGGACCTTCCACCACCAGATACCTGCAGTTCTTCAAACCCGTCAGGCCCCCCTGTCAATCCTGCTCCAAAGTGCCCCTGAATATAATGAAGGAGCTGTCGTCCAGGGTTTTAAGCAGCTCAGCGGGGGATATCCCAAGTCCCGGCACAGCTTCGTTCCAGACCTCCGAGAGGGGCACGAGCACAAAGCGCCTCTCCGCCAGAAGGGGATGCGGCAGAACAAGCTCCCCGGCGGATGCGCCGTCTTCCAGGAAAAGAACGTCCACGTCCAGGGTACGGGGCTTCCCGTTCTTAACCGTGACCGATCCGGCGGAAAGCTCCATTTCCCTGCAGAACTCAAGGAGGGAGCGGTCGGAACCGCTCCAGAGCCCGGAAACCGCCGTATTCAGGTAATTGTCTCCGTCTGCATCCCCCCAGGGAGGTGTCTCGTAGACACCGGCGAAACGCAGCGAACCTGCCCTGGGATCTTCCCTCAGCCGCCTGGCGCAGGCCAGGAACGCATCCTTCACGTTCCCAAGGTTGCCCCCCAGGCCCAGGGCGAAGCTTCTAGCCTTCAACTGTTACTGAGGCGCTTTCCGCCTGGGGTGTCACAGGGGGGAACGGCTTGTGGACCGTGACCGTCCAGTAACCGGAAAAGCTCCCGGTGAGAATCTCCAGTATGTCCGCGGCGAGATGCTCGATGTAGAGGTACTCACCACTAACTCCCCGGGCAACCGCATCGCTGACCTCTGAATAATCCACCGCAGGGATCTCGCCCTGAAAGAGTTCTCCGGTCCTGGAAATGTCCACCGGCACGTCCCTTTCCTCAACCCTCTCGAAGGAATGGGCCCCCAGTCTTACCCTCAGCTTCAGCCGGGAGAGGGCCAGGGTGCCCGTCAGTCGCCGGTTTTCTTCAGCCACTTGAGAAGCCTCCCCTTCCTGAGCTCAAGCTGTTCCAGCCTGCCCACGGCCTGGTGTATCCTGTTGGCGGGTATCGTGAGGGCGAAACGCACATACCCTTCACCCCATGTGCCGAAGCCGCTTCCTGGGGTTATCACTATGCCCGCCTGGTTTATCAGTTTCCTGGCGAAGACCATGGAGTCCGCCCCCCTGGGCAGCCTTACCCAGATATAGAAGGTTCCCGGGGAGTCGAATACGTCCCACCCCAGGCCCCTGAGGCCCGCAAGCAGTATCTCACGCCTCTCCCTGTACACCTCGAGCCTTTCGGCGAAGGCGCCGGGATCCATTGAAAGGGCCGCCTCCCCGGCCTTCTGGATGGCGGTGAAGGCTCCGGAGTCGATGTTCTCCTTGGCTCCCCTGAAAATGGACACCAGTTCCCTGCCTCCGGCTGCGAACCCCAGCCTCCATCCGGTCATGTTGAAGGTTTTCGAGAGGCTGTGGAACTCCAGAACGACTTCCTCAGCCCCGGGCACCTGAAGGAAGCTCAGCGGTTTTTCGCCGTCGAACCGTATGTGGCTGTAAGAATTGTCGCTTACAAGGAGGATGTTGTTCTCCCTGGCGAACCTTACCATCCTCTCCATGTCCTCCATGGTGGCAACGGCTCCGGTGGGGTTGTTGGGGTAGTTCAGGAACATAACCTTCGCCTCCCGGAGCACGCCGGGGGGAATACGCCCGAAATCGGGCAGGAAGCCGTTCTCCATCAGCAGGGGCATGTCCACGGGAATTGCGTCTGCGAGGATCGCGGATGCCCTGTAGACAGGGTAGCCCGGATTGGGCACCAGCACCAGGTCCCCCCTGTTGCAGAACACCATGGGAACGTGGGCTATCCCCTCCTTCGACCCTATCACCGCAGAGGTTTCGCACTCCACACCGAACTGGTCCTTCATCCACCCGGCGCAGGCCGCTCTGTAGGATTCGCTTCCGGCGCCGTCGGGATACCTGTGGAAGGCGGGTTCCGCAAGGGCTTCCTGACCGGCCCTTACTATCTCCGAAGGAGTGGGGGTGTCGGGATCGCCAATGCCGAAATCTATCAGGTCCAGGCCCCTCTTTGCCGCCGCCTTCTTCTGTCTGTCAAGTTCGGCGAACAGGTAGGGCGGAAGCTTGGAAAGCCTTTCTGAAGCGCTTAAAAGAGGCTTTTTCTGCACGCGGTCTCCTTTCGTTCATGGTGCTGCAATATAGTACAAGGATGAGTTCCACGAAAAAAAGTAAGCCCCCGAGGAATAGCCCGTGCTGATCCCCTTCGACCCGGAAACCGGGACTGTAAGGTCATCCATCAAGGTGCTCATCGGCCTCTGCCGCCCGCCTGACACCCTCCGCACCGGAGAGGAGTCCATAGACATCAGGACCCGGCAGAAGGAGCACACCAGGAAGCAGAGGGAACTGGCGGAGGAAAGGGGCGCCGAGACGGAAACGCCGGCCCTCCTTGCCATCACCGAGAACGGCGTTTCCTTCATCATCACCGGCAGGGCCGACCTGATGGACCCCGGCGGCTGGGTCACCGAAATAAAGACCGCCCAGCCCCTTCCGGAGAAACCCCTGAGTCACCATATCCTTCAGCTTTTCTTCTACTTCCTGGCCCTGGAGGGAACCGGCGCTTCGCTGGTATACACCGACCCGGACACAAAGGAATCAAGGGAGTTCCACATCGAATGCCAACAGGGGCAGGAAATCTGGAACGAGTTCATCCAAGACGTTTCCAGTTTCGTCAGCGTTGAATGGGAAAGGCACAGGGAGCTCCAGAACGGTCTTGCCGATTTCACCTTCCCCTTCCACCACCGGAGGCCTGGCCA
>CAYLXG010000044.1:0-16077 GCA_964387445.1 uncultured bacterium | reverse complement strand
GTGCTTGCTTGACATGCAAGAGGTCACTGGTTCGATTCCAGTATCGCCCACCATAACTATTTCAGGCATTTTCCACCGGGAGGAGGTTGAGCGAAATGATGCGCATATGGTTCCCAGACAACAGTTCAACGGAAATCTCCCCCGGCACTACCGGTCTGGAAGTCGCTTCATCCATCTCCAGGAGCCTTGCCAGGAACGCCGTGGCCCTTCAGCTTGGCGACCGCCTGCTGGACATCACGGCCCCCCTCCCCGGGGAGGGCGCTGTGAAGATAATCACCCCCGAGGACCCTGAAGCCCTGGACATGCTGAGGCACAGCTGTGCCCACCTGCTGGCGGCGGCTGTACTCGAGCTCTATCCGGAAGCGAAGTTCGGGATCGGCCCCTCCATCGAGGACGGTTTTTATTACGACATGGTCATACCCGGCTTCTCCGGGGAGGGCGACCTTCCTGCCTTGAAGAAGGAAATGAAGCGCCTGGTCAAGGCTAACCTGCCCTTCGAAAGGCGGGAGCTGTCCTATGAGGAGGCCGTTGAGCTCTTCTCATCCAGGGGGGAGAGGTTCAAGCTGGAACTCCTCTCGGAGATCCAGGACAGGAAGGAGATCATCACGGTCTACTCCCTGGGCGGGTTCACCGATCTTTGCAGGGGGCCCCACGTGCCATCCACCAAGTTCCTGGGCGCATTCGAGCTTCTCAGCGTGGCAGGGGCCTACTGGCGAGGCGACGAGAACAACGAGATGCTCACCAGGATCTACGGAACCGTATTCCCGAAGCAGAAGGACCTCCAGGAGCACCTTGACCTCCTGGAAGAGGCTAAGAAAAGGGACCACAGGAAGCTGGGCAGGGAGCTCGACCTTTACAGCGCCAGCGGAATGGGGGGCCCGGGATTCGTCTACTGGCTTCCCAACGGCACCATAGTGAAGGAGAACCTGGAGCAGCTCTGGAAGGACGCCCACAGGGAGGCCGGTTACCAGCTGGTGAGCACGCCCCATATCGCCCCTGTGGAGCTCTGGCAGACCAGCGGACATTACGACTACTACAGGGACAACATGTACTTCACGGAGGTGGAGAACGGGGAATACGCCCTTAAGCCCATGAACTGCCCCGGGCACATCATCATCTACGGAAGCAGGAAGCGTTCCTACAGGGAGCTTCCCCTGAGGCTTGCTGAGCTTGGCACGGTATACAGGTACGAGCGCAGCGGAGCCCTTCACGGTCTGATGCGGGTAAGGGGATTCACAGTTGACGACGGCCACATCTTCTGCACCCCTGACCAGATAGTCAGCGAGATACAGGACGTCGTGAGGTTCGCCCTCTACTTCCTGAAGATCTTCGACTTCGGGTACAGGATCGAACTGTCGCTGATGGACCCCGACGATACAGCCAAGTACGCCGGAGACCCCGAGGACTGGGCCAGGGTGGAACCGGCCCTTGCCAGGGCCCTCGACGAGATGGGCGAGGAATACGTCACCGTAAAGGGCGAAGCCGCCTTCTACGGACCGAAGATAGACATCAAGCTCCGTGACGCCCTGGGCCGCTACTGGCAGGGACCCACGGTCCAGTTCGACTTCAACATCCCCGGCAGGTTCGACCTGAACTATGTGGGGGAGGACGGCGGCGAACACAGGGTCTACATGGTGCACCGTGCCCTGTTCGGATCGGTGGAGAGGTTCATCGGCAACCTGATCGAGCACTTCGCCGGCAATTTCCCGGGTTGGCTGTCTCCGGTTCAGCTTGTTATCTTACCGATTACCTCGGCGCAGGCGGACTTCGCCGGGGAAGTGTACAGGAAAGCTCGGTCGGCCGGTCTGAGATGCCGGCTTGACGCCAGGAGTGAAACTATAGGCTACAGGATTCGGGAAGCTGAAACCGGCAAGGTACCTTTCATGTTCGTGGTGGGTCAGCGTGAAACCGAATCAGGTATGGTGGCTGTTCGCAGGCACGGAGAGGGCGATCTGGGGTCCATGGACGCCGATACGGCGATCCAGAGGGTCGCAGGGAACTGCCGCAGGCCTGCGCTGCCGGAACGGAGGTAGAGGGAAATCGCAAACTCCACCAGGGTTAACGGTGAGATCAGGAGCCAGAAGGTAAGGCTCATCGATCAGGATGGTGAGCATGTGGGGGTGGTTGATTTTGCCAGGGCCATGGACATGGCCACCGAGGCGGGTCTCGATCTTGTAGAGATAAGTGGTGTGAGTGATCCACCTGTTTGCAGGATAATGGATTACGGAAAGTTCAGGTATCAGCAGAACCGCAAGGAGCGGGAAGCCCGGAAGAAGCAGCATTCCGGAGGGCTGAAGGAAGTTAAGTTCAGACCCAATACCGAACTGCATGACTACAATTTCAAGATGAAGCACGCCAGGGAGTTCCTGGAAGGCAGATACAAGGTGAAGGCAACCGTGGTCTTCAGGGGAAGACAGCTGGTCTACAAGGACCAGGGATACGACCTGCTCCAGAGGCTGTCGGAGGACCTGAACGACCTTGCTCAGATAGAGAAGCAGCCGGCCATGGAGGGCAGGTTCCTTACGATGATACTCGCGCCCAGGCGTGAGAAGAACACGAATCAGTAGAACAGGTAAGGCGGGAATATATCATGCCGAAGATGAAGACTCACAAAGGTGCCGCAAGGCGCTTCAAGAAAACGGGAACCGGTAAGATACGCACCAGGCACAGCCATGCCGGTCACATCAAAACCAAGAAAAGCAGCAAGCGAAAGAGAAACCTTCGCACAGCCGGCATAGCGTCCCCTTCGGACGCCAGGCGCATGAAGGTGCTTCTGCCCTAGAATACGGAGACTGAACCATGAGCAGAGTTAGGAACGCCGTAGCAAGGCACAAGCGGCACAAGAAGGTACTCAAGGAAGCCAAGGGCAATTTCGGAGGCAGGAGGAAGCTCTACACCGTAGCCTCCGATGCCGTGAAGAAGTCCATGGAGTACCAGTACCGCGACAGAAGGAACAAGAAAAGGAACTTCAGGGCCCTCTGGATAACCAGGATCAACGCAGCCGCCCGTGAGAACGGAATGCGTTACTCCACCCTGATCGACGGTCTTTCCAGGGCCGGTGTCGAGATAGACAGGAAGATGCTCGCCGACCTTGCGGTGAAGGACCCTTCCGCTTTCAGCAAAGTGGCTGAGGTTGCCCGCAAGGAACTTAATCCCGAAGGGAACTGACTAGGGAGGAAACCCATTGCCCATCACCGGTTCCGCCGAGAGGTTGACTGAAGCGGTGGACAGGCTCATTCTCAAGTACCGTTCCGTCTGCGGCGAGAACAGGGAACTGCAGAACAGGGTGGAAGAGCTTGAGAAGAAGCTTGAGTACCAGAAGGGCAATGCCGATTCCCAGGGTTACAACCTGCTCAGGATACATTATGCCAGGCTCCTGCGGGAAAGGCAGGAGATGAAGGAGAGACTTGAGTCTGTTCTTGCAAAACTGGATGATCTGAGGAGTGACAGGGAGCAGAGCGCCAATGGGTGACCGCACCGATAACACCAGGGTGAACATCTACGGGCGCGAGTATTCCATAAGAGGAGAGGGCGATCCCGCCTACATCGCGGAGATCGCCCATTTTCTAGATATGCGCATGCGACAGATGACGGAGAACGTGGCCATGACGTCCACCGCCAAGGTGGCGATACTGGCCTCTCTGAACATCATAGACGAGCTTTTCGGAAAAACGGCTCAGCTGGAGGAAATGGAGGACGCCCACAAGGTCCTCCTCGCTTCACTGGCGGACAGGATAGACGAAGCGCTGTCAACCGCCGATGACCGTTCTTCCGAAGAGAAGAGCGCAGCTAACCGGGTGTCACCCGGTGGATCATTCCCGGTCATTCTTCAGGGATCAGGCAAGGGCAGTCCGGAAAACGGTTCCTAGACCTCAGGAAGGCGGTACCGGCGGAGGTGTCGCGGGATTCCCCGGAGGGATACGGCCTTTCTGATTACATAGATGCCCCCGCGCCTGAAACGGAGAACTTCAGATGCTTGCTTATCTGATACCTGCAGCGGCTGGAGCCATTGCGTTCCTGCTGGGCTGGCTGTTGCACAAGATGATGGTCAACAAGGAAATAGGCGGCGCAACCGCCGAAGCTGAACGAATCCTGGCCGAGGCCAGACGGGGATCGGAGACCCTTCGCAAGGAGATAATCCTGGAAGGGCGGGAGAAGATCGGTGAGGAACGGGCCAGGGAGCTTGAGAAGCTCAGGGAGAAGCAGAGCCGCCTTGACCGGAGGGAGAACGACCTGGAGAGGCTCGGTCAGCAGATCGAGCGCACCAGGGAAAGCCTGGACAACAGGCAGGAATCCCTCTCTCAGCAGGAGACCGCTCTGGGCGAGATGGAACAGGCGCTCATAGCCAAGCACCAGCGCGCCAACAAGCTCCTGGAGGAGCAGAACGCCAGGCTGGAGGAAGTTGCCCAGCTCTCCAGGGATGATGCCAAGGAGCTGCTTCTCACCAACCTCCGCGAGGAAGCGGACATGGAGGCCGCAAGGCTGACCAGAAGGATCCTCGACGAAGCGGAAAGGGCCGCCGACGACAAGGCGAACAACCTCCTGGCAACTGCCATACAGAGATGCGCCGCGAACCATGTGGTGGAGAGCTGCGTGTCCGTGGTGAACCTGGCAAATGACGACATGAAGGGCCGGATAATCGGCAGGGAGGGCCGGAACATCAGGTCCTTCGAGAAAGCCACCGGGGTTGACGTGGTGATAGACGACACCCCCGAAGCGGTGGTCCTCAGCTGCTTCGATCCGGTACGGCGGGAAGTCGCAAGGCTTTCCCTTGAGAAGCTCATAGGAGACGGCAGGATACACCCGGGCAGGATCGAGGCCGTGGTGGCCAAGGAACGCAGTGAAATGGAGCGCACGGTGAGGAAGCTGGGCAACGAACTGGTGATGGAAGCCAGCGTCACAGGCCTCCACCCCCAGCTCATACGCCATCTGGGCCGCCTGAGGTACAGGACCAGCTACGGGCAGAACATGTATCAGCATTCACTGGAGGTCGCCCACATATGCGGGCTTCTCGCCAGCGAGCTCAGACTGGACCCGGGCCTCGCCAGAAGGGCCGGCCTGCTTCATGACATCGGCAAGGCAACCGATCACGACCTTGAGGGATCCCACGCCATCGTGGGCATGGAGCTTGCAAGGAAGTATTCAGAGCCGCGCAGCGTTGCGAATGCCATCGGAGCCCACCACGAGGAGGTGGAGCCGGAAAGCCTCTATGCCATACTCGTTCAGGCCGCCGACGCCGTGAGCAGCGCCAGGCCCGGAGCCAGACGCGAGACCCTGGAGCTGTACGTGAAGAGGCTCCACCGGCTGGAGGCCATGGCTGATTCCTTCGAGGGGGTTCGCAAGTCCTACGCCATTCAGGCGGGGAGGGAACTCAGGATCGCCGTGAGACCGGAAGCGGTGAACGACGAGGAAGCGGTGGACATGGCAAGGGAGATAGCCAGGCGGATAGAGAACGAAATGGAGTATCCCGGCCAGATCAAGGTAACCGTCATAAGGGAGCTGAGGGCTTCCGAGACCGCCCGATAGGCCGTGATGCGCGTACTGATGCTGGGCGATGTGGTGGGAAGGCCGGGAAGGGAGGCCCTTCTCCGGTTCCTACCGGGCGCCGTTTCGCGCTATGACCTGATCGTGGTCAACGGCGAGAACGCCGCCGGCGGCTTCGGGATAACACCCGAGATAGCAGGATCCTTCCTGGAAGCCGGGGTCACGGTGATTACCTCCGGTAACCACATCTGGAAGAGGGACTCCATAATACCCATGCTGGAGGACCCGGATTCACGGATACTCAGACCCGCCAACTACCCCCCGGGCAACCCCGGAAGGGGAAGCCTTGCGCTCACCGTCAACGGCATTGCCGTGCAGGTAATCAATCTTCAGGGAAGGGTGTTCACCGACTTCACCGGGGAGTGCCCCTTCAGGATCGCCGACAGGCTCATAGATTCCACACCTGCGGAGGTCAGGATCGTCGACTTCCACGCCGAGGCCACCAGCGAAAAGATGGCTCTGGCCCGCCACCTCGACGGCAGGGTCAGCATCGTGGCAGGCACCCATACCCACGTGCAGACCGCCGACGAACGCATCCTTCCCGGCGGAACGGCATATCTCACCGATCTGGGCATGTGCGGTTCCGCAGGCGGGGTGATAGGGATGGAAACCTCCTCTTCAATTGCCAGGTTCACCAGCGGCCGCTACAGCCGGCTGAGCGTTGCCGTGGGCTCCCCTGTCATCAACGGACTGGAGTTTGCCGTGGACGGCGGTTCCGTAACCGGGCTGAAAAGGATAAGCGAGAATGGATAGAACCCTGGCGGAGGCCCTTGAAAGAAGCAGGCTGATCGTGGAGGAAGCCCTCAGCCGCCTTCCGGAGGAACTTGGCGAGGAGTGCTTCTATTCGCTGGGCGCCGGCGGGAAGAGGGTGAGACCCTTCCTGGTATTCAAGTCCTGCGAGGCATTGGGAGGAGATCCTTCCCTGGCGCTCAACGCAGCCTGCGCCGTTGAGATGATACACACCTACTCGCTGATACACGACGATCTTCCCGGCATGGACGACGACAGCATGAGACGGGGCAAGCCGTCGCTGCACATGGTTTATGGAGAGCGGAGGGCGCTTCTGGCCGGGGACAGGCTTCTGGCAGAGGCCTTCGCGCATCTTCTTCGGTCGCCCCTGGAGGACAGTGTCCTTCTCGAGATGACCCGGAAGCTGGCGGATGCCGCCGGCCCCGGGTTCCTCACCGGCGGGCAGTTCATGGACATGTACCATCCCCGGGAGGCGGATGCCCCATGGACCAGGCGGATGATACTGGGCAAGACCTCCGCCATGATAAGGGTCTCGATGGAACTGGGGTCACTGGCGGCGGGGGTGGATGACCGCCAGCTTGCTTCGATTTCCTCCATTGGCGATGATACGGGATGGCTCTTCCAGCTCACCGACGATATCCTGGACGTGACCGGAAGCAGCGCCGAGATGGGAAAGGCCGTGATGAAGGATGCGGAAATGGGAAAATGGAATCCTGTTCGGGACCTGGGTCTTTCGGGGGCGAAAGACCTGGCCTGGAGGACCGCGGAGGACATCACCCGAAGGCTGGGAGCCCTTTCCGGTGACTGGGGCATCGTGGCAGCACTGGTGAACCACCTTCCCGAAAGAAGGAAATAGTGCCTGGCATACTGGACCGCATCGAAGATCCCAAGCAGATCAGGGAGCTTTCCCTGGAGGACCGGGTGAAGCTGGCGGAGGAGGTCCGTGGAAGGATAATCGACGTTATCTGCGACACAGGCGGTCACCTG
The DNA here is from genome assembly GCA_964387445.1 of uncultured bacterium. Taxonomy (GTDB): domain Bacteria; phylum Fermentibacterota; class Fermentibacteria; order Fermentibacterales; family JCC-6; genus Sabulitectum. The sequence goes on along the minus strand of CAYLXG010000044.1, from coordinate 8,796 downwards.
GCCAGCAGTCTGGGCGTGGTTGAGCTCACCGTGGCGCTTCTCACCGTGTACGACCCCGGCAGTGACAGGATCATCTGGGACGTGGGGCACCAGACCTATCCATGGAAGCTCCTTACAGGCAGAAGGGACCTTTTCCACACCATAAGGCAGTCCGGTGGGCTCAGCGGCTTCCCGAAGAGAAGCGAGAGCGTCTACGATGTTTTCGGAACGGGTCATTCCAGCACCTCCATCAGCGCCGCACTGGGCTTCGCCAGGGCCAGGGACCTGGCCGGTGAGGACCACAGGGTGGTGGCCGTCATAGGCGACGGCGCCATGACCGCCGGGATGGCCTTCGAGGGGCTTAACAACCTTGACTCCCCCGGGACGGACATAACCATCATTCTGAATGACAACGAGATGTCCATATCAAAGAATGTGGGCGCTCTTTCACGGCACCTGAGCAAGCTCCTCACCGACCAGACATACAACAGGTTCAAGGACGGCGTCTGGCACGCCCTGGGCAGGGTGCCATCCCTGGGAGACAGGATGAGGATAGCCGCCCACGAGGTTTCCTCGGCGATAAAGAAGACCATGGCGGCCAGGGCCACCATCTTCGAGGAGTTCGGGGTGAACTACTTCGGGCCGATCCCAGGCCATGACCTGGCTGCCCTCACCGGCGTTCTGGACAGGATAAGGAGGCTCAGGGGGCCGGTGCTCCTCCATGTGGTCACAAGGAAAGGCAAGGGATTCGAACCAGCCGAGTGCCAGCCCAGGTCGCACCACGGTGTGAGCGGAGCATCGGTGAAGAAGGGTGGAAGCTCGTTCACATCGGCTTTCTCCAGGTGGATAACCGCCGCCGCTGACAGGGAACCGTCCCTCGTGGCCATAACCGCTGCAATGCCCGACGGAACTGGCCTTTCGAAGTTCGCTGAGAAGTACCCCGACCGGTTCTTCGACGTGGGAATAGCGGAACAGCATGCCGTCACCTTCGCCTGCGGCCTGGCCTTCGGGGGCATGAAGCCCGTGGTGGCGGTATACAGCAGCTTCATGCAGAGGGCTTACGATCAGGTCATCCACGACGCGGCGCTGCAGAAGGCTCCGTTGATATTCGCCATGGACAGGGCCGGCGTCGTCGGGGCCGACGGACCCACCCACCATGGGATATTCGACATACCCATGTTCCTTTCCGTACCAGGGCTGGAGCTTGCCTCTCCCAGGGACTGCACCGTTCTCGAAAGGCTTCTTGACCGGGAGATAACCCGTCTCGAAGGCCCTGTGGGAATAAGATATCCCAGGGGGAACGAACCGGAGCTCCTCTATCCTGCTCCACAAGACCTGTCCAGGGGCAGGGGGCAGCTGGTCAGGGAGGGTGACCGTGTCCTGATAGTTGCTGTGGGAACCATGGTATCCAGGGCCCTGGAGGCCGCCGGCATCCTTTCCGCAAAAGGAATAGAGGCTGCGGTCTACGATCCGGTGTGGCTCAAGCCCGCTCCCGTGGATGAGATCCGCGAACTTGCTGAGGGAAAGGCGGTCATAACCCTTGAGGAGGGTGCCCTGACAGGAGGATTCGGAGGGGCCGTCGCGGCTGTGCTGCCGGGTTCAAGGGTGCTTTCCCTGGGCATCCCCGACTGCTTCGTTTCCCACGGAAGCACCGGGCAGATACTCTCCGAGCTGGGGCTCGATCCAGCGGGGATAGCCCGCTCGGTGCAGGACCACCTGGAGGTCGACAATGGAACCCATTAGAAGGGTATTCATCACCGGTGATCCCCGGGGCATCGATGACTCCTTCAGGAATGCGGGAATGGAAGTGGTGGACTCAGTCTCCCATGCGGGGGCCGTTGTGGTCGCCGGGGGGGACGGCACCATCCTGAGGACCATGGACAGGTTTCTGGAGGAAGGCGTTCCGGTCCTGGGTATAAACTCCGGACATCTGGGTTTCCTTGCCGACTGCGACGCCGGTGCGGTGGACGAGACCATATCCTGTCTTGCATCGGGTGACTACCTGATCGACAGGCTGCCCGTTCTGGAGACCGAGGGTCCCGGAGGAACGGTGGTGAGGGCCCTCAACGAAATTTCCATAAACAGATGCGCCGAAGGGGGCATACTTCACATTCAGGTGCTGGTCGACGGCAGGGAGGTGGCGGTGATGGCCTCCGACGGGGTAATGGTATCCACCCCCTCGGGCTCAACCGCGTACAACCTGTCCTGCGGTGGTCCGGTGCTCCATCCCAACCTTCCGGTGGTGATCATCACTCCCATATGCCCCCATCTTCTGGCCCTCAGGCCCATCGTTGTTCCCATATCTTCCCTGATCGGCTTCAAGGTGCTCAGGGCCACCGGGAAGAACCCCCTGATACTGGCTGACGGTGCGGCTAAATGCGGCGCCATCGGCCCTGGAGAGGCCATTGCCGTCAGGCGCTCCGGCCTTGCCTGTTCCGTGATCAGGACCGGCAGAAGGTCCGATTACTACGAGATGCTGGGGAAGAAACTCGGCTGGGGCTACAGAGGGTAGGAGGCGAATGCTCAAGTCCCTTGCACTGAAGAACCTGGCGACGATAAGCGATACGTCCCTGGAGTTCCGTGAAGGTCTGAACGTGCTTACCGGGGAGACCGGAAGCGGCAAGTCCATACTCATCGACGGGCTCATGCTGGCCACCGGCAGAAGGGCGGACAGGTCCATGGTCAGACCCGGAGCCAGGAACGCTTTCGTGGAGGCTGTCTTCGTTGATCCGGCCGGAGAGGAGACCGTGGTTCGAAGGGAGATAAGCCTTCAGGGAAAAAGCAGGGTGTTCGTGGACGATTCTCTGGCCACACTGGATGACGTGAGGGACAGCGTAAGCAGGTTCGTGGAGCTCCACAGCCAGAGGACCACCCCCGGGCTGCTGAAACCCTCGGTGCAGCTGGAGCTCATTGATCGCTTTGCCGGAACCTGTGCCCTCAGGGACAGATATGCAGAAGCTTATCACCGACTCAGGGAACTCAGGGCGGAGGAGGCCTCGATACTCCGATTCCTGGAGTCCGCCGGCGGCACAAGGGAGATACTCCTCCACGAGAGGAGCCTTTTCAGGGAGCTGAGACCCTCCGAGGACGAGTACAGGAACCTGATCATCAGGGAGAAGGAGATACGGTCCGCGGCGGAGCACGCCGTGCTGTTCTCCAGGGTCTCAGAGGCCCTCACAGGCGATACCGGCATTCTCTCCACCCTGGGCGATCTCCTGAGGAGCGTTCGCAGGGAATCCCCTGAAAACGAAGGCATAGCCGAGCTTCTGGAACAGTCGCTGATCGCCGCGGAGGAAGCTTCATCCATGGTATACGGGGAGATGGAGGCTGCGGAGGAAGCTCCCGGTCTCATCGCTGAGATAGAGGACCGCCTGGAGGGCTACTCCAGGATGATCAGCCGCTTCGGCGGATCCATCGGAACCCTCCTGGAAGCCAGGGATTCCCTGGAGAACAGGCTCAGGGAGCATGACGAAGCCATGGAGACGCTGGAAACCACCAGGAATGCCGCAGGGAAGCTCTCCGGGGAGCTCCTGGCAATGGCCAGGGAGCTGACCTCAAGAAGGTCCGAAGCAGCGGTGCCCCTTGCAGAAGCCGCCCTGGGCGAGATGAGGAAGCTGAACCTTCCATGGGCGGACTTATCGGTGAAAGTGGACAGGATCGCAGAAGGCATGGAGGTGGAGGAAGCGGTGCTGGGACCCAGGGGGGCCGATAAAGCTGCCTTTCTCTTCACCGCCAACAGGGGCGTGCCCCCTGGGACCCTTGATTCCATAGCAAGCGCAGGGGAGCTTTCAAGGGTTGCCCTGGCCCTGGCCCTTGCCATGGCCGGAAAGGGTGAGGCCACCACACTGATCTTCGATGAGATAGACAGCGGAACCGGAGGAGAGACTGCCCATTCCCTGGCTGACTCACTGCTCAGGGCCTCGGCTGACAGGCAGATAATCGTGATCTCCCATCTTGCCCAGATAGCCTCCAGGGCACACAGGCACATGGCGGTGGAAAAGGTGTCCGGGGATGAGATGCCGGTTACCACCGTCCGACATCTGGAAAGCGCGGAGGAAAGGGCCGGGGAGCTTGCCCGGCTGCTGGGAGGAGGCGAGGGCGCCGCCCATCACGCCAGAAAGCTCCTGGAGAGCGCAACATGATATCAGGCAGGTTCCTCGCCGCTGCGAACATGATCAGCATCTCGAGGATCCCCCTGGCGGCGGGAGCGGCCATCTGCATTCAGAGCGGGCAGAGGGTTCCCATCGCTGTGTTCATGATAGCCGCCGCCGCCACCGACTGGCTCGACGGTTTCGTCGCCAGGAAGACCGGAACCGTCAGCGACTGGGGAAAGATACTGGATCCCGCCGCCGACAAGATCGCTTTCATAGTTGCAGCCCTCGCCCTGGTTAAGGCGGGTCTCCTGGAGGCCTGGGTGCTCTGGATGCTTCTGGCCAGGGACGGCCTGATAGCCGCAGGGGGGCTGCTGATGTCCGCCAGACTGAAACCCCCTTCTTCCAACATCTGGGGCAAGGCAGCCACTACTGCCCTGGCCCTTTTCATGATAAGACAGGCCCTTTTCCCCGATCTCAGCTGGCCCCGGAGCGGCATCCTGCCGGGGGCCGACATTCTCGGAACCGCGGCAGCCGTTCTGATCGCCGTCAGTTTCCTGACCTATATAGTTGTTTTTATCCGCACGAACTGGAAGAGACATGCGACTGAAAAGCCTTGAGATAGTTGGTTTCAAATCCTTTGCCGACCCCTTCAGGATCGATTTCAGGAGGGGCATATCGTCCATTGTGGGACCCAACGGCTGCGGCAAGAGCAATGTTGCAGACGCCCTCCGGTGGGTCCTGGGGACCCAGAGCCCCAGGCCGCCCCGCACCGAGAAGATGGAATCCGTGATCTTCTCCGGTTCCTCCGCAAGGAAACCCATGGGCATGGCGGAGGTGACCATCACCTTCGACAACTCGGACCGCTCGCTCAACCTTGACTATGACGAGGTCTCCGTGTCCAGAAGGCTTTTCCGGTCAGGGGAGAGCGAGTACGCAGTGAACGGCTCCAGGTGCCGTCTCATGGACATCACCGATCTGGTTGTGGACAGGGGCCTGGGCTCCACCGGCTACTGGATACTGGAGTCCAGGATGGTGGGCCGCATCCTCTCCCGCCGGCCGGAGGACAGAAGGTTCCTCTTCGACGAGGCCGCGGGAATAGTGAAGTACAAGATACAGAGGCACCGGGCGGAACTGAAGCTTGAATCCGCAGGAGCCGACCTGAACAGGCTCTCGGACATAATCTCCGAAGTGGAGACCACCTGTTCAGGGCTGAAGCGTCAGGTTTCCGCCTACAGGAGGCACGAGAAGGTTTCCCAGGCCATAAGGCAGCTCAGGGAGGCATCAGCCGTGATTGACTCCGCCGAACTCCGCAGCCGCCTCGGGTAATACAGCCGGGAACTGGAGGATATCGGGGCCGGGGTGGGAAAGGAGACCGCCCTGCTGGCAGCCAGGTCTGCGGTACTTGCAGAGGCAAGAACCGAGTACGGCAGGGTTCAGGCCAGGCTGGACGAAGCCCATGGACTGTGTGCCGAACTGGATTCGCAGCTCGCCGCCCTGGACAGGGAGGCGGCGGTAACGGAGCAGAAGATCGAATCGGCGGGGGTAAGGATAGCGGAGAACACCGCCAGGGCAGCAAGGGAGAGGGAGAGATCGGAGCTTTACTCGAGGGACATGGAAGCCCTCACAGTGGAGCTGGGCTCCCTAGACCCGGTGATAAGGGACCTCGAGGAGAAAAAACGGCTTTCACAGGAGCATCTTGCCTCCCTGGAGGGTGAACTCGAAAAGGCAAGAAAGTCCGCCGCGGCGGTGAAGGGAGAACGGGCGAACCTGGAGGAGCAGGCGGCGAAGCTGGAAGAACTTTACCTGGAAGAGGTAAGACGCCGGGAGGCCCTTTCCAGACGGGCGGAATGGCTCAGGAAGTCCATATCGGTCATGGAGGAAGCCGCTGACATCCGCAGGGAGGAGCTTTCCGGGCTCCTTTCCAGGAAGGCCGGGCTTCAGGAACTGGTCCAGGCTGCGGAAAGCCGCCGTGAAACGGCGAGGAAGGAAATGGCCGCCCTGGAGGAGTCCATCGACATTCGCTCCGGGGAGTCAGCCTCCCTGGAGAAGGAGGCAGCGGTGCTTTCGGACAAGGTGGAAAGGACCAGAAGCGGCCTGGAATTAGTTTCTTCGCCTGAAACCATCTCTGCACTGGTGAAGCCTTCCCCGGGGATGGGCAAGGCCATAGGAGCCTTTTTCCACGGCTTTCATTCAGCCCGGCTCCTGGAGGCGAACCTCCTTCCCGAAGGTTCCGGCGGGGCTCTTTTTGCCGGGGAACCTGCCCGGGGCGCGCCGACGATCCCCCGGGGGGCGGTCACTCTGGACACCTGCGTCGACGACCACGGCGGGAATGATCTGCTGGAGGCTATCCTGAAAAACGGCATACTGGCGCCGGACAGGGAAACCGCCGCCGGCTGGATAAGGGATGGATGCCGGGTCCCGGTGGTCACACCGGAGGGCGACCTTTTCAGACCTGAGGGAGTCCGCAGACTGGGGGTCTCACCGGATTCCGCCGGTTCCCTGGAGCTGGAGCAGATCCTCCAGGAGACGGAAACGGCCCTTCAGGAGAAGAGGAAGAAGCTGGAGGAGGTCGCCGGCTCCCTCAGGGAACTCAGGGAAGGACTGGACTCTAAGAGACTGGAACTGGAGAAAGCCGGCGAAGAAAAACAGGGATTGGAGAGGGACCTGGCCGCCCTGGGATCCTCCGTTGCCTCTGCGGAAAAGGCCATCTCCGACCATGAAAGGGAGATCGACACCGCCTCGAAGGAGCTGGAGCAGTGCGGCACTCAAGGTGAAGGACATGAAAGCCCCGGGGCGCCGGAGGGCATGGACAGCCTGAAGGAGCAGCGGGAGGAGATAGTCTCCAGGGAGGGGAAGGCAATGGAAGCCGTCTCCGCCCTGGAATCCAGGACCGCTGAAGCCGCCAGGGAAGCCGATGCATCCGGCTATCTCCTGAAGGAAAAGCAGAACCGCCGCAGGGAGATCACCGACAGGATCTCGATGCTGGGCTCGGAGCGGGAAAGGATCGACGATCTCATAGAGGAACTGAGCCGTTCCAGCGAAGAGTTCTCCCGTTCGGTCACGGATATGGAGGATAAGCTCCGTGGGCTCGGTGAGAGGACCGGCGAACTGAGATCCAGACGGGGGGAAGGGGAGGAAAGGCGGAACGGATACGCCGCCGAGAGGAACAAGCTCATGGAGAGTACCGCGGTGCTTGAAAGGGAAGTTCAGCAGATAAGGGACAGGCTCTCCAGGGCCAGGTCCCGGATGATAGAGCTTGAAGCAAGGGCATCCTCCGTTTCCGAGAAGCTGGAGGCCCTCGAGGGCTCCTGCTCCCCGGAGGAGAATCCCTTCGCGGACCTGCCAGTTGAAGAGATCCGCAGTCGGCTTTCCTCGGAGAACGAGAAGCTGGAGAGGATCGGTCCGGTGAACATGCTTGCGGTGAAGGAGTACGATGAAGCCTGGGCCAGGCTCTCCTACCTCACCGAACAGAAGAAGGACCTCGAGGACGCCAGGGCCAGCCTCGCCAGGGCCATACGGGAGATCAACGAGGAAGCTGCGGAGAGGTTCAGGGAAACCTTCGAAAAGGTCCGTGAGAACTTCCGGACCATGTTCGTGAAGCTCTTCGGCGGAGGCGAGGGCGACATTTACTCCCTGGAGGGTGAAGACCCCCTGGAAGGGGGCATAGAGATAATGGCCAGGCCCCACGGGAAGAAGCTCAAGAGCGTTATCTCCCTCTCCGAGGGGGAGAAGGCCATGACGGCTGTGGCCCTCCTCTTCAGCCTCTATCTGGTGAAGCCCTCCCCTTTCTGCGTTCTCGACGAGCTGGACGCCCCATTCGACGACTCCAACATCGACAAGTTCATCTCGATCCTCAGGGAGTTCAGCAGCGACACCCAGTTCATCGTGATAACACACAACAAGAGGACAATGGAGGGCTCCGACGTTCTCTACGGCATTACCATGGCCGAGGAGGGCGTCAGCTCCATCACCTCGGTGAACATGGAGGAAATGGCCAGACTATGAACCTCACCGACAAACTGAAGAAAAGCAGGGACGCGCTTTCCAGGAAACTGGGAAGCATCTTCGGCGCCGGGGTGGACGAGGGTACACTGGAGAGGGCGGAGGAGATACTCCTGGAAGGCGATCTGGGCTGGGAACTCACCGAAGAGGTCCTCCAGAGGTTCAGACGGGAATACTCAGCCGCAGGGGAGCCCGGGTGGAGGAAGGTCCTGGCGGACATCCTGGTGGACCTGATCCCGGAGTATCCGCCCTTCAGCCCTGACACTGAGCCCTCGGTGACCCTTGTGGTGGGGGTCAACGGTGCTGGAAAGACAACCACCATCGCAAGGCTTGCCTCCTCATCGTCGGCTTCCGGCGAGAGGGTGCTCATGGCCTGTGCCGACACATACAGGGCTGCAGCATCGGAACAGCTCACCCTCTGGGGCGAGAGGCTGGGGATCCCGGTCTTCGCGGGGAGGGAGGGAGCCGATCCCGGAGCTGTGACCTTCGACGCTGTGAAGAAGGCCGTTTCAGGGGGCTTCCAGACCCTTCTGGTGGACACCGCGGGAAGGCTCCCCACCAGGCAGGGGCTCATGGACGAGCTCTCCAAGGTCCACAGGGTGGCGGGAAGGGCCATGGAGGGAGCTCCCCACCGGGTGCTCCTTGTCCTTGACGGAACCGTTGGTCAGAACGCCCTTCCCCAGGCAAGGCACTTCATGGATTCGCTGCCCGTAACGGACCT
>CAYLXG010000043.1:1916-16468 GCA_964387445.1 uncultured bacterium | reverse complement strand
CCTTGAGTTCCTCGAAAGGGTGACGAACCTGGTCTAGGGGCCAAGCTCCTCTAGCGGCAGACAGCAAGCCTTCCTGAAGCTGCCTGGGTTCCTGCTCTTGCGGTGACCAGGTAGATGCCCGGCGGTAATCCCCTGACGTCGAGGGGGGTCATTCCTTCCTGTGCCCGTTCCCGGAGAACCACTCTCCCGCTGACATCAAAGATGGCGATGGAAGCATTCGATGCGGTTTCCACATATGCAGTGGAGGATGCGGGAGATGGCCAGACCCGGACGCTGAGGGCTGCTTCCGGTGTTCCCCCTCCAATGCCGCTCAGCCCGTTGGGAACCGCAAGGGAAGCAAGGGTGGCCGAGGTTGCCATTGCTATCTCGGTGCCGAAGGGGAAGAACTCCATGTAGTTATCCAGGAGGTCCTCCGAGGTGTGATACCAGGGGGGGAAGAGGTACTCGTCGCCCCCCACCGCGTTGAAACCGTAGACCCAGAAGGAAACATGGTCGCTTCCGCCGCCGTAGGTCAGGGTTTTGTGGGTGTCCAGCTGGGGAACATAGGTACTGGCGCTGGAAATGAAATAGTCGGCAAGGTCCTCGGTAAAATCCGTATGGTTGATGTTGAGTATCGCGTAGTTGCTGGGCCCGATCTGGGGGCCGTACAGTATCATGTCCAGGTTCAGGGCTGCGAAGATCGAATCACCGTTCATCCATGCCTGTTCGGCGTAGTAGCTGCTTCCCACCAGCCCTGCTTCCTCGCCTCCCCACAGACAGAGGATCACCGTTGAGTCGAAGTTGTACCTCACCATTGCCCTGGCGGCTTCCATCACTGCGGCTGTGCCGCTGGCGTTGTCGTCCGCGCCGGGGAAGATCTCGAAGTTGTTGTGTCCGCAGTCCAGATGGGCCCCGAAGAGGTAGATCCTTTCCGGAGTAACCGTGCCGGGGTAGGTCACTATGATGTTCTGGGAGGAATCTCCGCTTATGGGGAAGTCCTGGATCTCCACGGGGCAGCCCTCCCGGACAAGCCAGTTCACCGCCCAGTCCCTGGCTGCGGGGAAGGAGTCGTTGCTCCAGAACCTGTTCTCGAACTGCTCCAGCCTTCCCACTATGGATATGATGCTGTCCTGGCTTATGGAGGCCACGATGTCCGCCACATTGTCGTCGTAGCCTGCCCTTTCCGGGATAAGACCGTAGCCCGCCGGGGCATGCAGCTCCCTCAGCGGCCGCGCCGCGGAGGTAGGGGTGGGGCAGCTGCCCGGCCAGGGGAGTGTTATTGCGATGTCCGTATCCCTGTAGACTACCTCGCCGTAGTTCTCCAGGGACTCCCCGGGGTGGAAAGCCCGGGGGTAGACGATGAAATAGTCCCCGGGTTCGTTGCCGGCGGTATCAAGGACACGGCAGCTACCGTCTGGGTTTCCTGTGTAGATGGTCTCATCGGCGTTCCGGTAGACCGGTACTGCGGATACCCCTTCGGGAACGGGCCCGGTGTTCGGAAGGGAGAAAAGGGCTCCCTGAAGGAAAACTGCAAGGAATGCCAACGCTGTTGAGCAGAGCATGACTACCTCCCTTCCGTTACTACAAGTTTGATGGAATGTGGTTCACCATTCACGGACGCCCTCAGGAGGTAGAGGCCCGGGGAGAGGTCGGCTAACCACAGGGCGTGCTCCCCGGGGGGATAGACCGAGGAGCTGAACTCCCTGACAGCCCTGCCTCCTATGTCGTATACCGTAAGGGAAACCGCAGCCGGCGTTTCAAGGAAGAATCTCAGCTCGGCAGCCCCTGGGGCCGGGTTGGGGGAAACGCCGATGAACGGTATAGCATCTTGTGTTTCAACACCGGTGGGGGAGGTGGTGAGCCTTATCTCGTAGAGGGTTGATGGAATGAAGTCGCCCTGGGCGTAGAGGGTGACCAGATACTGGCAGTAGATGTCGCCGGGCTCAACCAGGGAAGTCACCTCCTCTATCTGTTCCGGCAGTACTTCTGACCACTGCCCCATGGCGTTGGGGTCGTCGGAGGCCCTGAACCTCATTATCGAGGTTCCCTGCAGATCCGTCTCCAGGAAAAGGGGGAACAGCTGATCCAGGGAATCGCAGTGGAGAATGGAGGAGCTGATCGTCGCCGAGGGATAGTATGTGGTCAGAACTGCGCCTTCGCACCACACCGCCCTGTCCTGGTAGTAGCAGGCCCCCACGAGATCCGGTGGAGCCTGGCCGTCGATGTCCGCCACGGCCATATCGCTGAAGCCGCTGGTCCCCAGATCGGACTGGTATATGAGCCAGACCCCTGCATCGCTCCTGAGACAGACGGTGGCGTGTTCAAGCAGCGGGCTTGAGGAGACAATATCGTTGTCGCCGTCCTGGTCCAGGTCCGTGATGATCAGGCACATACTCCGTGTGTTCCCCACGGTGGAGCTGTTCCATTCATCCGACAAATCACCAGGGTTCTCAAATGTGCGCGTTCTGAAATTCGTGAGACTGACCGCCGCAATGTCGGTGAAGCCGTCGCCGTTCAGGTCGCCTGCTGCGATGTCTTCTATGGTCCCCACTGAATCCACCACCGTGTACTTCTCCCATAGGGGGGCCGTGTACACGAAGATGCCTCCGGCTTCGCCGCCGGACACTATCACATCCATTGTCCCATCGTTGTCCATGTCCGCCATGGCGGCATTGCCCGAGGGTAACAGCGCATCAACCGTTTCCACGGACCAGGAGCTTCCGATGCCGTCAAGGTTCCAGCAGATGAAGACCCCTTCCTCCTCCGATGCGCATAGAATGTCCGCATCTCCGTCACCGTCAATGTCCCCCGGTGCTGCTTCCCTGGGCAGGGCCGACTGACGGATCAGGGTGGATTCCCAGGTGGAACCGCCTGGAAGAGGGTTCCTGTACCAGAGAATGTCGCCCTGGTCGTAGAAACTCACCGCGATGTCTTCCATTCCGTCGCCGTCGAAGTCCGCCAGGCGGAGAGAGGATATGGAAAGCCCGGTGTCCGCCACTTCCAGCTGAGTCCAGGATGAGCCTCCGTTCTGAAGGCAGACCCTTATCTCGCCGGAGTAGCCGGCCATGGCTGCGTCCACAAGTCCGTCGCCGTTCAGGTCCGCGGCGTCGATGGAGTAGATATCCCCAATGCCCTGGGATATCTCCTGATACTGAAGGAAACCAGCCGCATCGCCGCTGGTCTGTATTGTCAGTTCACCAGGTGTATCGTGGTCGGCTTTGTTGCTCTGATCGTAGAAGTCGGTCCACTGCTCCACAGGACCCGGCTGACCGGAACCGCCGCTCCAGTCGGTCTGAATGCCGGGATCCGCTGAAAAGCCCACGGCAAGAAGGAACATGGTTGCGGAAAACATCGTGATTCTGCCTTTCGATAAGCGTGCTGTTCCTATTATTCTATGTATGAGTCTTTTTCACAAGCTTTCGTTGCGATGTTGACAGGAAGGTTCTGGGATGATATATACCATCCATAAACCATCCATATGGATGGAGAAAGGAACTTGAAATGAAAACAGCCAACGAGACCGAAAAGATAACCATCAACCTGGGTCCTGCCGACCTGGGACGGCTGGACCTGCTGGTGGACCAGGGCATCTACTCCAACAGGAGCGATGCCATAAGGACAGGTGTCAGGCACCTGTTCGAGAAGCACCACGATGTGATAGAAGATGTGAAGACAAGGACCTCAGCCGTTCTTGGAGTGCTGATGCTGGGGAAGAGCGACCTGGAGAAGGCCGTGTCCAGCGGAAAGAAGCTCCGCCTTAACATCATAGGCATGCTGGTGCTGAAGAACGACATAACCCCTGAACTGGCGGAAAAGGCCATCGAGTCGATTTCGGTTCACGGGGCGTTCAGGGCTCCGGAGGAAGTGAGGAAAGTCTTTCCGGGCTAGGGCATTCCCGCAAGCCGGAGCAGCTTCTCGATAACACCTGCGTAGCGGTCTATCTTGTTTATCAGAAGCGCTTTCCTGCGGTTCTCGCCGGAGGCCTTCTCCATGCCTTCGGCGAGTTCCTCCAGCAGGTCCAGTTCCTCTTCACTGAAAACACCCTTTATCTCAGCTTCTTCGAAGCGAAGCCATGAGGCGTCTTTCCTGTACCTGTTCAGTATCCTGCCTTCAGCATCCCTGTACTTTTCGCTTATCTCGTTGTAGCCGGGCATGAGCCTCCTTTTTACGGCAGCTTTTCCACAAGGCCGGAAACCGTTCCAATGATGGCCTGTGAGTCTATTCCCGTGAGGCTGCCTATCCTCTGTTCTATCTTCGACCTGGCCTCTTCCAGGGTTTCCTGGGACTGGAGGTAGGCCGTTACGATGTCGTTCACCTCGGTGAGGAGCAGGGCGTTGGTGCGCGCCTGGAGGATCAGGGTCTGCTCCTTCATGGCGATCTCCGCCTGGATGCTTTCCCTTACCATGGACGCAAGCGTTGCGCTCTCCAGCATCTGCTGGTCGGTGAGGGCAGTTCCAGGGGAGAGACCGTACTCAGCCCTGATCTCCTGGAGTGCATAGCCGTGGATCTCGTCCCACCTCTCGCTGAGTTCTTCACGCTCGATGTCCGCCAGAGTGTGGATGAGTATTTCCACCTCTTCCTGGTAGCGGCTTATTCCCACTGAGACCTGGTGATTCAGCACCGAACCGTCCGCCGCCACCGTACCGCACCCGGAGGCGGCCAGCAGGATAACCAGGGCGGTAATTGCCGTCCTCATTTCATTCCTCCCTTATCCTTACTTTATGAATAAAGATATCTACCGTTGTGGTCGTCATGTCAACTTCGTAGTATTGATGTGAACACCCACTGAAGGGCATTGTGAAATATGAGGAAACTCGTGTTCTGTTCCGACGGAACCAGCAATACCGCGAAGGACAGGACCAACGTTTTCCAGGTATTCTCCATGCTGGAAGAGACCCACTCCCAGAAAAAGGCCTATGACAGAGGGGTGGGCACCCGTTTCGGCAACGTTCTCAGGGGGTGCGCCTTCGGCGTTGGGCTGCACCTGAACGTACTCGACGGCTTTCGCTTCCTCTCGAAGAACTACCGGGAGGGGGACAGGATCTACCTTTTCGGCTACAGCAGGGGAGCCTACACCGTGCGGAGCCTTGCCTCCATGATCTGCCTCTGCGGCCTTGCTCAAAGTGATTTCGATGAAAGTACGATCCGCAGCTTCTGGAAGGCTTACCGTGCCAACAGGAAACCGGACGAGTTCAGTAAAAGGATGGCGGGGCTGGAAGCCCGGGAAGCCCCTGTGGAGGCGGTGTGCGTTTGGGACACCGTTGGATCCATCGGCAGACAGACCAGGACCGAGAACATAAGGAAGAAGCTGGCGCACCGATATCACAGGATGACCGTTCACAGTAACGTAAGGCGCATCTACCACGCGGTGTCCATCGACGAGAGGAGGACCCAGTTCTTTCCGCACCTGCTCTTCGGCCAGGTGGAGAACCCCCGGACCATAGCAGAAGAGGTCTGGTTCCCCGGGGTGCACTCCGATGTGGGGGGCTGCTACAGGGATGAGGATCCGTCACTGGGAGAGGTGACCCTTTCATGGATGATATCTAAGGTTGACGGAGAACTCGAGTTCCGGGAAGGTGCCGTTGAGTCGCTGCGGCCTGACCCTCTCGGGAGGATGCACAACCGGGAGGGGGGGCTGATCTTCAGCTTCTTCAGGAAGAGGAACCGTCCGGTGCGCAGGGGAAGCGTCCTTCACCGATCCGTTGTGGAGAGGATCGCACACCCCCCCAGGAGCTACCACCAGCACCGGGAGCCCTCCGGGAATTACTGCCCCTTGGCCCTGAACTTCTGCAGCTTTTCCAGGCCGCCTGAATTCGGAATACCAGGTAACTACAGAATAGAGGATGAAGCATTTCCTCCGGGAAGGGAGGGTCATGAGAATAGGGCTTGACACGCTGGAGAAGCTGCCCGCCGCCGTTGACAGTTATGGTGACAAGGCAGGCGCTCTTCTAAACCTGGGCGGTCACCTGAGGGAGCAGCCATTCGCTCTCTTGAGCAAAAAGCTGTTCGGAGCTTTCGCTGAGGTATTTACAAGGGACAGGTACATCTCCTTCAAGTCCAACGGCGGCTTCACCAAGCTGAAGGAGCAGGTTTCCATTCCCTATTCGGATGTTACCGTATTCGAACCCGGCAACGGTTCCACAGGTCTCGACTGGGTCTTCAGGAGCCGGGAGGGCAGCTTCTCCATTGGCCTGGTCTACTACGGGAGCGTGAAGGGGATCGCACCCAGGGACATCTTCTGGTACCAGATGAAGGAGTTCCCGGAGCGCTCAGGAGCATTCTTCAAGCTTCTTTCAGCGGTGGTTCCTGAAACAGGTTTCACCTCGGAGCTCAAGCCCTCCTCGGTCAGGAAGGACCTGGAAAGCTCCATGACGCTGCTGTCTGGAAGCGCTTCCCCTGAAGAACTGGGCTTGTCAGCACCGGGGCAGTATCCGGAATTCAGCGCCTTTCAGCAGGTTTTTTCCAGGTTCCTGGCCGGAACGACCATGGCGAATGCCGACAACGCGGATGAATACCTTGCTGTATTCAGAAGCATGGACAGGGCTTTCGCGGCGATACTGAAGAAGCTCATGGCGGAGTACAACGCGAACCTGGGCGGCATGTTCAACAGGGAGCAGAAGATCTACGAAGCCGACGAGAAGTTCCAGAGGCTCTCCTCGCTGTGGTACCTCAGGCAGATGGCCAGCCTGCATTTCGCTTCGAAGCACCTGGCGAAGGAGGACATACGCCACTGGTCGCTGAAGGTGCTCAAACCCAGGGCAAGAAGGTACAGCAGCAGCGGAAGACCCACCATAGAGATAAAACTGCCGCCGATGGAGGACTACGAAGAGGCCCTTGCGGCGCTGGAGTGAAAGGAACAGGCGCGTTCCCCGGAAGATCCACTGGCAGACCCCTTTCGCCATGGATATGTTCCTCCAGGATTCAAATCGATGGGGGTATGTATGGTATTGACGGCAGTTCTTGCCTTTTCGGTGTTCCTTCCCATGGAGGAACCCTGGGAGCACAGGTACGCCACCGTGGAGGAGCTTTCCGACGGAACCGTGGCCCTTGTGACCGGGGAGGTAATGGAAGACCTCTGCGTTTTCCTCTTCGATCAGCAGGGGGAAATGATAGCTTCCAGG
This sequence comes from uncultured bacterium, assembly GCA_964387445.1. Lineage (GTDB taxonomy): Bacteria > Fermentibacterota > Fermentibacteria > Fermentibacterales > JCC-6 > Sabulitectum. The sequence continues at coordinate 9,368 of CAYLXG010000043.1, read as the reverse complement.
GAGGATCTTTCGGTTCCCGGAAGGGCCCTTGAAAGCGGAGGGTGGATAGTTCCCGCTTCCGACGGTGGTTTCTTCATGGTCTCGTTCAGTGAGCCCAGGGCAACCGGGATCGATTCGGACATCGCCGTTTTCAGGCTCAACGGAGACTATTCCACCAGGTGGGTGGATGTGATCGGAGAGGGAACGGATGACGTGTTCACATGCTTCGGCGCGTCGGGCTCACCCGGGGGACGGGTGGCGGTCCTTGGCGGCGAGGGCTACGCCGGGCTGAACTCCTTCCTGCGTGCGTACGAGGACGATGGCACGGTGGCGTGGGAGCAGTCATGGAGTGAGGATGAAGGATATCTCCCTGTGGCGGTGGGGCAGGTTGCAGGGGGCAACCTGGTTCTGCATTCCCATGTTCTTCCGGACCGGGCATTCCTTCAGATGTATGACACCTCAGGAGCTATGGAATGGGAAACGGCCCTGCCGCTGAATGTGATCCACGGTCCCGCGGCATTCTGCGACACGGAGATGGGCTACGGCGTTTTTTTCGGAACCGGCGATGTCAATTCCAGAAACGGTGTGACCCTTCTCGTGAGACCCGATGGCCAAGTACTTAAACGACTGTCCATGGCCCATATGACGGACTTGAGCGGAGCGGCGCTGGATGGGAGCCTTCAGGTAGCCCTGGCCGGGTCCATAGCGGCAGGGGACTATTATCGGGGGATCTTCCAGTCACGGGACTTCCAGGGAGGAACCCCATGGTTCAGAACGATCCAGGGGGAAGGCGAATCGGGATTCAGTGCCCTTTGTCCACTTGAATCCGGTGGCTTCATCCTGGCCGGGTACTTCATCCCCGAGGATCCCGGAGCTACCGCCGGCGGCCTGATGATCAGGACCCTGCCCGACGGATCGGTGGAGGGAACGCCGGAGCCTGGAGTGATACCGCTCCCTGAATGAAGCAGCGAAGGCAGCAAGGAAAAGGAGGGGACCAATGAGACTGTTCGAGAGAAGACGGGACAGGACCGAGATACCCATTGACGCCGTGAAGAAGCAGCTGGAAAAGATAGCCAGGGAAGGGGGGTTCAAGGCGGCCCTGCTTGCCACCCGGGAGGGTTTCGACGTTGTGGAGACCGAGTCGGGAATCGATTCCTCCATCCTGGCCGCACTGGCGGGGCTCCTCTTCGAGATGAGCACCGAGATAAGGGACTTCTCAGGGGCCAGGCACCTTGATCACCTCACCATGAGCGGTCCCAGGGGAGACGCGGTTATCTGCAGGTTCTTCGACCTCATGGACCAGCCGGTGGCCCTGATCATCATCACCGAGGTTCAGTCACGGTACAGGGAACTCACCGACAGGGCCGTGGACGGCATCAAGAGGATACTGGAGAAGCAGTAAAGCTGAAGACGACCATATACGTTGATGCCGATGCCTGCCCTGTGAAGCGTGAGATCTACAGGGTGGCCTCAAGGTACTCACTGCCTGTGGTCCTGGTGTCGAATTCATGGATGAGGATCCCGGATTCCAGCCGGATCACCCTTGTGGTGGTGGACACGGGTGAGAATGTGGCCGACGACTGGATAGCTGACAATTCAGGTGAGGGCGACATCGTCATAACAGGCGACATCCCACTTGCGGACAGATGCCTCAAGGGGGGAGCACTGGTACTGGGTCATACGGGAAGACCCTTCGACGAGCGGAACATCGGTTCCGCACTGTCGCTGAGGAACCTTCTCCACGACCTCAGGGAGCAGGGGATGATAACCGGCGGACCGGCACCCTTCGCTAAGACCGACAGGTCAAGGTTCCTTCAGGAGCTTGACAAGATGGTGGTTCAGCTGGGCTCCAGAGGAAGGTGAACGGCGAAGCTGCACCGCTGGTCGCCGCTGATGAGGGATTCCACTATCTCCACCCTTACGGGAAGCCCGGTGGCCCCCTCCCACTGCTGCCGGTACCAGCCGGCACCGCAGTAGCAGAACGCACGGGGCATTCCCTCCGCAAGCTTCTTCCTTATGATGGGGCAGAAGCAGGCGGCCTCGGCCCTTTCCTCCGGCGTGGCTGCATTTTCCGCGGCTGAGGGGTCCCTGGGACCCTTGGAGGTTAGGATCACGTTACCTTCCCGAACCGGGGTTTCTCCCCAGCCGGGATCGCTCCCCATGAACTCTATCACCCGGTCCACCGCCTGAAGCACAGTATCTCCCGACTCCCTGGCTTCATCGAAGACATTCCGCAGTTTGGTTATCTGCATACCGGGGAACACATGGGCGCACTTCGAAACGCAGTCGTACACCGTTTCGTCCCCTGCGGCCTCGGTGAGGTTCTCCATTGCCTTCTTCACCGACTGGAACCTTGTCTCGATATCGGTGAACGGGCTGATGCAGTTCCAGCCCCGGGTGATCCTGCCGGCCTCCTCCTCCCCCAGGGATTCCCTGAGGTTCCTGCGGAAAAGGTTCTCCCAGGGGTGAAGCACGAGCCTTGCCTCCACCAGACACTCGTCATGGGAGGTCCCCCGATGGATGATCTCGATGCCGTACTCGTCGGAGCTGAGACCCTTCTGGTAGGCATAGCCGAAAAGGAACTGGTATGCGCGGCCGAGCTCCGCGGCGGGACAGCCGCTCTCCACAGACAGACACTGCACAGCGGGCAATGTCCTGGTGGAGATCCGGGAATCGAAGAAAGATCTGGAGACGGGAAAGCCCAGCTCCACCAGCGACCCTTCGGTTACGCTGCTTACATAGTGCCTTACAAGCATGGAAGGTCCCGTGATCATGTCGCCGGGAACGGATGCTCTGATCCCGGAGAGCCTGTCAAGGACCTCACGGTAGGACCTTACGGCGAACATCTCGCAGGCGAACAGGGTTTCCTCCATGTTCACCAGCCTTACTCCGGGGGCGGTCTTCATCTCAGATGAGATCGTCCTTGCTGGAATCGATCCATCCGGCGTCGGACTGTATCTCCGTAAGGTAGATCACCAGGTCCGCGTTCCATCTGGAGTCGGTGAAGTAGACCACCTTCTCCGCTTCGCTTCTGATGTCGGTGTAGAACCAGTTTTTCTGATCCGATGCCTCCCAGGAGCTTTCCGTTTCGTAGACCACCAGGTGCGCATCGGACCTGATGTCGGTAACGAACACCTTAAGGTCGGCCTCCGACTCTATATCGGTCTTGTAGAACCTGGGCATGCTACTCCTCCTGTCCATGGTTCGGGGGAAGAAGACTATAGGGCAGGGACACGGGTATGTTCTCGGTCTGGGAGGCGTTCCTGCCGAAATCCAGTTCGTTCACCACTGCCTCCACTGGTTCCAGGAGGCTTTCAAGACCGGGATCGCAGGTTATCTCCACATCGGTCACCGTGCCCACCGGCATTATGGAGAAGGAGACCAGTATCTCCCCGGAGGAGTCGGGATGGCTCCTGAGAAGCTCTTCATAGGCTTCGGTCACAGTCAGGGTAACAGGGGCCAGCCCTTCCCTTACCTCTTCCATGTCCCTGGGCGGTTCCAGCGGGGCACAGTCGGTGTTCCCGTTGCCCTGGGCGAAAGCGCATGCGGCTGCAGCCGCACATAAGATCATCCATTTCATATCAGGCATCTCCCTCTTTTTCATGCTCTGTCCATAACGGATGCACCGGCACGTCATACCGGGTATGCACCCCCCGACACTGAAGATATAGTAGGTTTTTCAAAGGATTGTTTCAGCGAAGGAGGATGTTCTGAAAGAGAAGCTGCGTTACCTGCTGCTGTGCGTTCCGGCAGCGGGTCTGCTCCTGGCCGGCTGCGGCGGAGGTACACATGATGAGGAGCCCTGCTCTTCACAGGACATCGTTCTGAAGGCGGTGGATTCCGTTGGGGTGGAGCTCGGCGACTCCCGGCTGATGTTCGGGAACCCGGTTCCCTGCATGGACGCAATGGGGAACCTTCTCGTCCTGGACACCGTGAAACGCACAGTGGGGAGATTCTCCGGCGGCGATCATCTGGAGACCGTCTCAGTGGAGGGCACCGGCCCGGGGGAGTTCATGCATCCCGACGGGATAGCCCCACTCCCGGGCGGGGGGTTCATGCTCTGGAGCCAGACCGACAGGAAGCTTGCCCTCTACGATCATGAGATGGAGCTGTCCAGGGAGATGCTGAACACCAGCGGCGCCCTGCTGGGGCCCGTTTCCGCCGCTGCGGTCTCGGACACCTCCGCAGCCTGTTCGTTCCAGAGGTTTCAGGAAGACTCGGTCTCCGGTATCATTTCCCTCCATACGGCTTCACTGGATGAACCCGACTTGATACTGCTGAGCAGAAAGGCGCTTTTTCAGAACAGCCTCCGCTGGTCTGAAGAAACATCTTTCATGTTCGCTGTGATCCCGGGAAGGGGCCTCTTCGCCGCACAGCCGGACAGTCTGACATGGAGGCTGCTCTCGGTTCCCCTTGCGGGAGGTGAGACTTCTGAGGTTGAACGGGAGTACGGGCCCGTGCCCCTCTCCCTCGCCGAGCGACTCCATGAGCAGGACATATTCTTTCGAAGGCACCGCCACGCACTGGGCACCGCCGCAGGGGTGGAGTTCCATCCCAGGATGTACCGGGATGCAATAAGGGGTGTATTTGCCGACGGTGAAGGAAGGCTCTGGATACTCTCAGGCAGCGGTCTTTCGCCGGAGTTCCTGGTGATGTCGCCTGGGGGGGAATCCCTTTTCACCTGCCCGGTGGAGCTGCCGGAGTGGCAGGACTGCGACGAGTGGAGGTTCTCGGTGGAGCCCGGAGGCATCACCGCCGTACCGGCGAATCCCGAGCTTTTTCCGCTGAGGTATACCATGGAGCCCGTTCCCTCAATTTAAACGGCGCTCCCGTTTGGCCATTGTTCCGGGTTCCGGGTTTTCTTATTCTCTGTCTCTGTTGCACGATCCCCCCTTTGACTGCGAGGTTGAAATGTCTGGAGACAGAATACTGGTGGCTGCGGATGTGCTTTACAACGGGAAAGGCGTTTCCGGCCAGCATACCATCGAGATCGAGAACGGAAGGATCAAGGGGATTGCTCCCGGTGTCTCACAGGATGCCCACTACAGGGGCGTTGTGACCCCGGCGTTCATCGATGCCCACTCCCACATAGGGATGGACAGGGAAGGGGAGCCCTGGACGGAGTCGGAGACCAACGACGTCCTGGGGCAGATACTCCCGGTGAACGACCCGCTGAACAGCGTGTACTTCGACGACAGGGCCTACTCCGACGCGGTGGACTTCGGTGTGCTCTACAGCTGCATAGTGCCCGGAAGCGGGAACCTCTTCGGGGGCAGGGCCAAGGTGATAAGGAACTTCGCCGGGAACAGGAAGACGGCCCAGCTGAAGGACTACGGCTACAAGATGGCCCTTGGCTTCAATCCCCGGAGCACCACCGACTGGAAGGGGGAGAGGCCCAACACCAGGATGGGCGTATACGCCATGCTGGAGAGCAGGTTCGACGAGATCCTCCTGAAGCGGGAGAAGGCCCTTCTGAAGAGGGAAAAGGAACTCCACAAGCTGCGGTCCGATGAAAAGGTCACAGGTGATGACGAGAAGCTGCAGGAGGAGTTCATCCAGAGGGAGTTCCAGCAGGGGTTCACCCCCTCAGAGACCGCCGTACTGGAGCTTATTGACGGCAAGAAGACCGCCAAGGTCCATGTACACAAGGAGGACGATGTCCTCTACCTGATCGAGTTCGCCGCCAGGTACGGCATCAAGGTCACCGCCGACCACACATGCGACGTGTTCCATAAGGAAGTGTTCGATGAGCTGGCCGACGCGGAGATACCCGTGGTCTACGGACCCCTTGGCTCCGTGGGCTACAAGGTGGAGCTGAAGCACGCGTTCTACCAGAATGCCGGGCTTCTGATGAGGTCCAGGGCGTTCTTCGGCCTGATGACCGACCACCCGGTGATATGGACTCCATGCCTCCGGGACAGCCTGAAGTTCTTCCTTATCCACGGCATGAAGCCCGAGGAGGCCATCTCCCTGATCACATGGAAGAATGCCCGGATACTGGGCATAGACGATGAGCTGGGAACCATCGAGGAGGGGAAGACCGCCAGCCTGGTGGTCTGGAATAAAGACCCCCTTGACCTGTCAGCTTTCCCGGTGGCCGTGATAGCCGAGGGCAGGCCGGTAAGGGAACGACTTTAAAGAGAAATACCATACCCCTTGCTTATTTTGAAAGAGGAGGCATATTACGCCCATGGTTGCGCATTACAGGGAGTCGTTCCCGGTTGCAGGCAGCCTGTAAACGGTCCGGCGGATGCGCCGGACGAAATCGTATTGGAATGCAAAGAATGAAGATGTACGTAGGGAACCTGGCCTTTTCGGTCACCAACAGCGAACTGGAGAAACTCTTCAGCTCATGCGGCACTGTAAAGAGTGCGCAGGTAATAACCGACCGTGATTCCGGAAGGTCCAAGGGGTTCGGTTTCGTGGAGATGTCCAGCACCTCCGAAATGGAAGCCGCCATCGAGAAGTTCGACGGCACCGAGCTTGACGGCAGGACCATCAAGGTCAACAAGGCCAAGCCCAGGGAAGACCGTCCCGCCAGGTCCAGATACTAAGAGCGCAAGCTCAATAGAGAAGGGGGCCGGCATTTCGCCGGCCCCCTTTGCGTAGTGCGCGGAAACTAGATCTTCTCAACCTTGTAGCTGCCGCTCCACTCTCCGTAGCTCCAGCTCGTAACGCCGTTGCTCTCGGACGAACCGTACTCATCCTGGCCGGGAAGGATGGTTACCTTCACCACGCCGGTCTCTCCCTCTGCAAGGACCCCGGAGTGAACAGCGGCGGTTGCCAGTTCAGAGTCGTCGCTGTAGATGCCGTCGCCCCATACGCCGCCGGTGGTACTGCCGGTGACCTCGAAGTAGAGAACGGTGTCGTTCTGCCCCCTGTAAGAGACGAGATTTCCGGGGTCGGGAAGCCCTTCGGGCTTGCCGCATCCGGTGAGCAGCACGAGGATCCCGCAGAGCAGGACACACATTTTCAGAGCCATGATCCCCTCCAAGTCTGAAGTCTTGTTACCGGGCAATGAACTGCCGGTTCTTTAGAGATAAATCAAGAGAACGGCCCGGTCAACGGTGTAGATAAGGCGACCGGTGTTGACGGGAGGGGTTGGACATCCCATATTAACCAAACAGTTAAACAAAACAGTTAATGGAGGTGTCATGGGATCCGCCGGGGTTGATGAGAGAACAATTCTGGACGCCGCAGCGAAGGTTTTCGCAGAAAAGGGCTACGACGGGGCCAGGGTGGACGAGATAGCCGCAGAGGCCGGCATGAACAAGGCCATGCTCTACTACAGGATCGGGGACAAGGAGGAGCTGTACAGGAGGGTGGTCATCCAGGGGCAGAAGACCTTCACCGATTCGGTGGACAGAGCCATATCCGGCTCTTCGGGTCCGGAGGAGGGAATTGCCGGCATTGTGCGGGCCATAGCGGCCAACGCCGGGGTGATCTCACCAAAGGAGTCTGTGTTGTCCGCCC
>CAYLXG010000043.1:0-1906 GCA_964387445.1 uncultured bacterium | reverse complement strand
CTGGTTCCATCGATCATCCTCCGGGAGATAGCCGGCGGAGGTTCCACCCTTCCCCCAGAGGGCATGGCTGGAATTGGCAGGCTCATGGGAACCGTCCGAAGCCTGGTGGAGAAAGGGGTTAAGCAGGGCGTTCTCAGGAAGGTGGACCCCGCGGCGCTTCAGTTCATGGTCATGGGCGCGGTGTTCACCCTTTCACTTACCGCTGAGATGAGACAGGCCGCATCGCCTGATGCCCCGGGGCCGCTCACCGCGGATGAGATCGCTTCCTCCATTCATGACATCCTTTCGGAGGGCATTTATGCGGGAGGTGAGGAATGAAAAGGTTGCTTTTCCTGCTGCCGCTGCTTCTGGCAGTTTCCTGCGGAACCGACGAAGGCCTCTTCCCGGCAACCATCGAGATCGACGAGGTACGAGTATCCGCCAGGGTAGGAGGCCAGATCACCGGGATCCATGTCTCCGAGGGGAACATGGTTTCCCGTGGCGACCTTCTGGTCAAGCTGGATGAAACGCAGCCCCTGCTTGCCCTGGCCCAGGCCGAGGCATCACTCTCGTCGGCGGAGGCCGGCCTTGAAACACTCCTGGAGGGAACCCGGAGCCAGCAGATCATCTCCGCCGCGGCCTCCGCGGAGGCCGCAAGGGCACAGAGCATCCAGGCTGAGACCGACCTGCTCAGGGCCAGGGAGCTCTTCTCAGCTGGCGCCCTCTCGGAGCAGGCGCTGCAGGCAGCGGAAACCGCTGCTGTGGCCGCCGCTTCCGGATACGACAGGGCTCTTCAGGGGTACTCCCTTGCAGCCGAGGGGGCCAGGTCAACGGAGATAAGGGCCGCGGAAGCCGGGGTTGCAGCCGCCCTGGCCGGTGTAGAAATGGCCAGGCGTAACCTTGAGTGGACAGGTGTAACGGCTCCCGTTTCCGGAACCGTCACAGGCATAGACGCCCTCACAGGGGAGAATTTTCCCCAGGGAGTCACACTGCTTACCGTTGCCCCGCTGGATACCGTGCAGGTCATCTTCTACATTCCCCAGCCCCTTCTATCCCGTGTTGCCCCGGGGGATCCGGTGGAGGTGACCGCCGCCGGGGAGGAACCGGTATCCGGCGTCATTTCCAGGGTGGCCTCCACAGCGGAGTTCACCCCCTCAACAGTGGAGACCCGGGAAGGCAGGACCAGCCTTGTCTACAGGGTGGAGGGCCGCCTGCCCAACCCAGGAGGGTTCTTCAGGGGGGGCATGCCGGTGGACGCCAGGCTTCCGGAGCTTCAGTGACCGTTAGCGTAAAGGACCTTGGGAAGGCCTTCGACGGGGTAAAGGCGGTTGACGGGATCTCTTTCCATGTCGAACGGGGCGAGGTGTTCGGTCTGGTGGGCCCCGACGGCGCCGGAAAGACCACAACGATGAGGATGCTGGCGGCCATTCTCTCTCCCGACTCCGGCACAGCCTCCATTCTGGGGCTGGACAGCACGGAGGCCAGGGAGCGGATACACGACCGCATAGCCTACATGAGCCAGCGCTTCGGCCTTTATCAGGACCTCACGGTAATGGAGAACATCCAGTTCTACGGGGACATGTACGGTGTTCACGGCAAAGAGGCAGAGGGATCCATGGAAAGGCTTCTCCACTGGAGCGGTCTTTCCCCTTTCAGAACAAGGCCTGCGGGCAAGCTCTCCGGCGGCATGAAACAGAAACTCGGACTCGCCTGCGCCCTGGTGCACACACCTGAACTGCTCCTGCTTGACGAACCCACCAACGGGGTGGACCCGGTGAGCCGCCGGGAGTTCTGGGACCTGCTTTACAAGCTGGTGGAGGACGGGCTCAGCATAGTCCTCACCACCGCATACCTCGACCCCAAGATGTCTTGACAATCTCAAGCAAGGGTCTTGTTTTGACAAGAAGGTCATCCTTTTCATTCATAT
>CAYLXG010000042.1:446-16488 GCA_964387445.1 uncultured bacterium | reverse complement strand
AGAAGCTGTATGAAATCCCCCGCCGCCGGAGAGAAGTGATCCCTCCCTGAGGAAGCCAGGAGCACGACGCCGTCCGGGGTGGTCCCCCTGAAGAACGGGACAGCTATCTCCGACTGGGATTCGTGGAACACCGGGGAGAACCTGAGGTCATTGCCTGGGGCACCGGTATACAGGGCGGTCTCCCCCCGGAGACATGCCCATGAAGCCGTGTTGAGAGCATCCAGTGGCAGGTCGGGTATGGTTCCCACTACGCCTGCCCCGGCCACTCCACCCAGGAAGCTTCCTGTTTTGCCTATTCTGTAAACCACTACGGTCTCCATGCCCGTTATCCTGGCGAAGTCGCTTAAGAGGCCCTCGAGGGACTCCTTCCTGCCCAGATAGGCAAGGCCCATCTCCCTGGTGAGCGACAGCAGCTTCCTCTCCTGCTCCAGGACGGTTTCGATATGGTGTCTTTCCAGTATCCTGGAGGTGTATTCCAATGCTTCCATGAAAGATCCGCCGGGCTCTTCGTTCCCCCTTGTTTCCAGGAGCAGGTGGGATGTGCCGAATGGTGTCCTGATCCTCTCATGGTGAACACCCTTCGAGACCATTCCTCCCTGGGAGGCCGCGAGTTTCCTGCGGTCGATGGTCCTCATGAGGGAGGCGGAGTCGCCGGCGGTGAGAACTTCGCTCTCGTTGACATAAGCAGCCGATTTGGCGCCGGTGGCCCTTACCAGTTCGGAAAGGGCCTCCTCGGGGGGTACTCCCTCCTTTGCCGACGCATGGCTGTAAGGAGCTTTCCGGGAAAGCTCCATTTTTCCCGAGGGGTTCGGAAAAGGCCGCATGAATATCACCCAGCGGTCCAGACCGAAAAGGGACACCACGGACACTTCCACCGAATCCAGCCCTGAAGCGTCGGATGATGCCAGGCGAATGGAGTACCTTGAAGGGACGGCGTATCCCTTCCTCCTCTGTTCGTGACGGTTCCTTACCGCTTCCCTCTGATCCGGGTGAACGAGTTCGAAGAATACCCTGCCTGTGGGGTCGCTGCCCCATTTCTCCATGGCCATTTCCCTGGCAACATGATTCACGGAGGTTATCACCCCTTCGGCGTCTATTGTCACATTCGGGCAGAAGCTCTCCTCCAGGAGGGTTCTTATCATGCTGTTCCGGTCCATGTTCCCCGTTACCACCGCCACCGAGGTAACATGAAGCCTGCAGAAGACAAGTTTGCCAGGGGATGGGAGCCTTCTCATGGAGAGACCGTAATTGGAGCCGTTCTCACCGCCTGAGGAGCAGCTGACCAGGAACTCCTGTACGCTGCCCTGCAGCAGGCATTTCCGCAGGGCGGAAACTATGGCCCCGGACGAGGATGAATCGAATGCACCGGTTATCCTGCCTGCGTCGCCGAAGAGCTGGCTGAACCTGGATGAGGCGGTGATCATCCTTCCGTCGGAGGAGCAGAGGGCGAATAGCTCCTCTCCCGTGCTGCTCTGGAGCAGATCCCGTATCTCTTCAGGGCTGGATGGCCTGAGGGAGAGAAGCTTCACCCCTCCGCCCATCCCGGTGGAGAGCATGGTGAAGAGTCCTCCGCCCAGACGCAGTGGCCAGATGCCCTCGCTGGATTCCTCCAGAAGCGCCAGCATCGTGGGGACCTTCATGGAGAGGGATTCAGCCAGGGACTCCATCCCGGGGGACACGGCGAGAAGGTCGCCGTTATCGCCGCTTATGGCCCAGCAGGCCTCTTTCCCCATATACGTGTTGAAATCTTCTTTACTTAGCATATTACTCATTCGGGTTGTTCGGTCCAAAACTTGCAGGACATGGGCAGTATTCTATATTAGACGCTGAAAAGGCAAGGGAGAACATTTTGAAATACACTGCGCTGTGCAAATTCGATCTGGGATCCGGCGGCAGGGACGAAGCCGTATCGGAACTTCTCCAGCTTTTTCCCTTCGGGGAGAAGACCCGGCATCTCCTTGCCGGAGCGCTGGAGGTGAGGGAGCAGGTGGGGGCCACGGTGGTTCACCGGGGTATCGCCCTTCCCCACTGCAGGAGCATTCTTGTGGATCAGCTTTCCATTGCCGTGGGCAGGTCCGCCGATGGTATCGGATGGCCCGAGGAGAAGGTTCACACAGTCATTCTTTTCATTTCTCCGGTGAAACCCAACGGTCCGGAGGAGCATTCGGCCTTTCTGAGCCATATTGCCGGGCGGATAAAGGAGCACGGAGACGACTTTGCCTCCGCCGGCTCCGCCGAGGGGCTCCTGGAGCTTCTCGACTTTCAGCCGGCGAAGCAGGAGGATTAATGGACAAGCAGCTGGAGAAGCTCATCAGTCTTCACGATCTTGACGTAATGATAGCCGATCTGAACAGAAAGGAGATCCGCGACAAAGAGGCCGACATGGGCCTTAAGACCGAGGGGGCCCTGGAGGAGCTCACAGAGCTTCGGGAAGCCTACTCCAAGAGCATAAGCAGGAAGTGGAGGGGTCTTTACTCCCAGCTTACCAGGCACTACGGGAACGCGGTGGTGCCTGCTCTCATGGGCAGGTGTACAGGCTGCCTCACAAGGCTTCCCACAGCTGTATGCTCCGATCCCGAACGCAACTCCCGGGTGCATACCTGCCCCACCTGCGGAAGAATCATATACTGGGCCGACTGAGGCTCTCTTTCAGGAGGGAACATGAATCCAAGAGAAGCACAGGAAGCACTCACATTCGACGATGTGCTGATCCTTCCCGGGAGATCCCAGGTACACCCGTCCCAGGTCAGTCTTCACACGAGGCTCTGCCGGGACATAATACTTAGCATACCCATACTCAGCGCCGCCATGGATACCGTAACTGAAGCAGGAATGGCCATCGCCCTTGCCCAGCAGGGGGGACTCGGCGTTATTCACAAGAACCTTTCCGTGGAAGAGCAGGCCCGGCAGGTAAGAACCGTAAAACGGGCCGAAAGCAACGTTATCATGGACCCCATAACCCTGGATCTCAGCGCCACGGTTTCAGACGCCCTGGATCTCGCCTCAAGGACCGGAGTCTCAGGCTTCCCGGTTCTGGAGAACCAGCGTCTTGCGGGGATACTGACCCACAGGGACTATCACTTCGAGACCGACGGCTCCGTTCCAGTGGCCGGGCTGATGACCCCCATCGACAAGCTGGTCACGGCCCCGGTGGGAACAGGTCTCGAGGATGCTCTGGTCCTTCTTCGGAAGCACAGGCTGGAGAAGCTTCCCCTGGTGAACGAGCAGGGCAGCCTTGCCGGTCTCGTCACCCTGAAGGATGCCCAGAAGGCCATGGACTTCCCCGAGGCGTGCAAGGACTCCAGGGGAAGGCTCAGGGCTGCGGCGGCAATAAGCGTGGGCGAAGCTGCCCTTGAGAGGGCCGCGGCCCTTGTGGAAGCGGGAGTCGACTGCATTTTCATCGACACCGCCCACGGCCAGAGTGTAAGCGTGCTGGAGACCACCGCCAGGGTAAGGGCCCTCTATCCGGATATTGCCATCGTGGCGGGAAACGTGGTAACCCCTGAAGCCACCGAAGAACTGATGAAGCAGGGAGCCGACTCGGTGAAGGTTGGTGTGGGGCCGGGATCCATATGCACCACAAGAATCGTCGCCGGTGTTGGATGCCCGCAGCTCACCGCCGTTTACGACTGCGCCGAAGCCGCCGCAAAGCACGGAGGCGCCGTGATAGCCGACGGAGGGATCAAGTACTCCGGCGACATAGTCAAGGCCCTTGCAGCCGGAGCCTCATCGGTGATGATAGGCAGCCTCTTCGCCGGAACATCAGAGAGCCCGGGCGAGGCCATCATTTACAAGGGCAGGAAGTTCAAGACCTACCGGGGAATGGGATCCATGGGCGCCATGCGCCGGGGAAGCGCCGACCGGTACTTCCAGGATTCCACCGTGGAGAAGAAACTGGTTCCAGAAGGCATCGAAGGCATGGTGGCCTTCAAGGGTCCCGCCAGCGACTACCTGGTTCAGCTCACAGGGGGTCTTCGCTCCGGAATGGGCTATGTGGGTGCCGCAACAATAATCGAACTGTTCCAGAAGGCGAGATTCGTACGGATAACTTCAGCGGGGCTGAGGGAGAGCCACGCCCACGACGTCACGGTAACCAAGGAAGCTCCCAACTACTCCTCAGATGCCAGCGGATACTGATCTTCTGGGAAGCTGCGGGCTGCTCCTGAAGGAGGAGATTTACTCCTCAGGGGACTATTCCCTGTCCCGGGTGCTTTACCAGGGGCAGGAAATGATCGCGGAGATCTCAAGCTCCCAGGGAATCTTTCAGCACAGATGGCCTTCGGTGAGGGGTCTTGTTACCCCGGCATCCGCCAGGGACCTCCCCGGTGGAAGGAAGCTCCTTCTCTTCCAGGGAGGCGATGGCCGGTTCATCTGCGAGAAACTGGCCGCCACAGGAGGCATGAGCCACCACCGGGCACTGGACCTCGTCCTCAAGGTCCTCAGGATAGTGACTGATCTTCAGGCCGCGGGGATGATTTGCGGATACCTGGGGCCGGAGATGTTCCTTCTCAAGGGGGAGACCCTGCAGCTCCTGGCCGGGAGGAGGGGTGTGCCCATTACACCGTTCACTCCTCCCGAGGTTGGCGGTTCAAGACCATCCGATCCCAGAAGCGACGTTTCAGCCCTGGGTTCATTCCTTTTCAGGCTTATCGCCGGCACTGACGACAGGGAGGAACAGGTGGCGGAATGGAAGAAACTTCCCCCGGCGTACCAGTCGGCCATTCAGAGGATGGCCGCCGCCGACCCGGTGAATCGCCCCGGAAGCCTCGGGAAGGCCGGTGAACTGCTGGAGAGCCTGAAAGCCCCTGCGGGTACGCAGGAGGAACCTCCTCCGCTTCCACACACTGAGAGTTTCCTCAGGAAGAAGGAAGCCGCCCGGGTCAGCAAACCATGGTTCAGCAGGTGGTATTTCTGGCTGCCGGTCCTTCTCCTGGCGGCATACCTGGTCTTCAGGTATTCCGCACCGCCGGAGACCGAGCCTGTGATCATACCCGACCCGGATACTCTGGAAACCGTATCGCCCTGGGTGGAGGACACCCTCCCTGAACCTCCTCCTCCACTGGAGACCGGTCTTCTCCTCCAGGATACAGCCAGGGTATGGATAACCAACTGCTCAGGGGGTCCGGACAGGGAGAACCAGCTCAGGTCCGGCCCCTTCAGGGACTACTCCCTGGTGTACACCCAGGCCGGAACCACCCGAAGGACCTCCTCGATCATCACGGTGAGAAGGTCGAGCCCCGCAGGCGGCCCTGGCTACCAGGCCCTCTGGGACAAGGCCATTGAGATCGCAGGGGAGGATACTTCCTTCACAGTGAGGCCAGTTGATCTCACCATGATGCTGGGAACCGATCTGAGATACGCAGGTGTGAACGCCCACTTCCTTCCCCTTCCAGCGGAGCCTCCCGGTGACACGCTGTACATCGATGTGGTCAACCACGGCATCCAGTACGCCCTGGACGGTCTGGGGGCCGCAACCTATGCGGGCCGGATACTCGACGGCAGGTCATGCGTGCTTGAAGGAGCCTCGTATCTCATCAAGGTGGTGGACGTACGCGACGCAGACGGCTTCAACCGGGAGATAGGTATTCCGGCGGTCCTTGAGGAAACCCTTTTCCTCCGCCACGGGAACGCCGCTGAAGCCCAGGCCCTGGAACAGCTCGTCAGGCAGTACGTTCAGGCACTTCCCCTTCAGGGAACCCGAAACATGTCGGATATTCCCGTTCCCCACCTTCATCTGCTCATCGGAAGCAGCGCCGACATTTGACAAATCGGCATTAAAACCCTATATTTGCCAACCATTTCCAGCAGGGGGACGCAGTGAAATACCGTATCAATGACAAGGTTGTACACCCCTATCACGGGGCCGGCGTGATCTCGGACATATGCATGAAGGACATTTCGGGAGAAATGGTGGAATGCGTGGTGATCTCCCTTTCAGGGGGACGCGCCGGAATACTTCTTCCAGCCGACGCAGTGGAGGAATCAGGCCTTAGAAGGGTCTCCTCCGACGGCGACATCGACGAGGCCATGGACATCCTCGCCCAGGAAGGCAAGGAGCTTCCCAAGGACTGGCGGAGAAGGATAGACGTTCTCAAGGAACGGGTGAACTCAGGGGATCCGGTCACCATTGCAACAGCCATCAGGGATGTCCTGGGAAGGTCCTCCTTCTCCAAGATGAATCCATCGGAGAAGAGGGTCCTCAATGAGGCGATAACCGTTTTCGCCGGTGAGCTTTCACTGGTGCGCGGGGTCAAGCTCGAATCCGCCAGGCGGCTCATCAACAAGAAGGTCATGTCCAGGGGGAAGAACAGGGACAAGAAGAAGGCCTGATGCCCTCTGAAGAAACCACTTTCAGAACCGTAACCGATGAAGGGCTCGAAAGGGTCCTTCTGGTTTCGGTGAACCTCGACGGCGATTCCGCTCTTGAGGCCGATCTTGCTGAGATGACCCGTCTGGTTGAGAGCGCCGGAGGCACCGTTGCCGCAACCGCCTCACAGAGCCGGCACAGGCCCGATCCCGGCACATTCGTCGGCAGCGGAAAGGTTGAGGAGCTGGCTGCCCTGGCCCGTTCGCAGGATGTCTCCACCCTGGTGTTCGACCACAACCTGAGCCCCGGCCAGGTGGGGAGGCTGGAGAGATCCACGGAATGCAAGGTGATCGACCGCACCGAGCTTATCCTTGCGATCTTCGCCCTTCAGGCCAGGACCCCACAGGCAAAACTGAGGATCGAACTTGCCCAGCTGAAGTACATGCTTCCAAGGCTTTCCGGCATGTGGCATCACCTTGACAGGCTGGGTGCCGGAATAGGTACCAGGGGACCCGGCGAAACACAGCTGGAGGTCGACCGAAGGAGGGCAAGGACCCGCATCTCCGCCCTTGAGGCCCGTCTGGCAAAGGTGGAGTCAGGCTCCAGAACCAGGAGGAAACTCCGGTCAGGAATGTTCTCCGTGGCCCTTGCGGGGTACACCAACGCCGGCAAGAGCACCCTTCTGAACCGCCTCTGCGGTTCTTCCGTCAGGTCCGAGGACAGGCTGTTCGCCACCCTCGACGCCACCGCCAGGAGGCTGGAGCTTCCCGGGGGCGAAACGGTGGTGATGAGCGATACGGTCGGCTTCATAAGGAACCTTCCCCCGATGCTGCTGGACAGCTTCCGCTCAACCCTGGACGCGGTGACTGAAGCGGACCTGATCCTTCTGGTAGCCGACGCGTCCGACCCGGAGAGGGCCACCAGGGTGAACACAGTAACGGAGACGCTCCGGCGAATCGGAGCCGGTGAGATACCCAGGCTGCTGGTATGGAACAAACTGGACCTTCCGGAGGCTTCCGTGGACGGCGGCATAGGTGTTTCAGCGCTGAGGGGCACAGGCATCGAGTCCCTCCTCATGGAGATACAGACCCGCCGCAGGGAGGCACTGGACTGGTGCGTTCTCAACATGGATATTTGCCCCGGCGACGTGGAGAACTGGATAAGGAAGAACGCCGTTACAGGCGGCTTCCACCACTCTCCCGACGGGGGGACCACGGTTACCTGCGGTTTCTTCCTGGGGGCCCGGGGCGCAGCCCGATACCTGAAAAGCAGGGGAATATCTTTTACCATGAAGGAGACCGATGCAGTCCACCGGTAAAGCCTCGGAAAGGATAACCGAGAGGATACAGACCCTTTCGGACCTTCACAGAAGGGGCATCGTCCAGGGCAGTCTGTTCAGGAAGCAGATACACTCCCTTCTCAGCTCGAAGGACGCCAGGGCCATTTTCAAGGCCCGGATCGAGCCGGACAGGAAGGTCATCAAGATCCTGAACAGGCTGGAGAATCCCGCCGGATGGCGGGAGATCTCCATGAAGAGCAGGGAACACCGGGAAGAGTCGTTCTATAGAGCAATAGAAGAAATAATGAACGGTAAAGAGCCAGGAGATGAGAAGCTCACCAGGATGCTGCAGCTCTGCTGCCTTCCTTTCTATGCCGGTTTCCTGCCCCTGGGCTCCCAGGACAGGGAATCCCCAAGGGATCAGAGACCCAGCAGGGTAAGCGTACTCGACTGATGGGGAGGAACGGAAAGGGCCTGATGGCGGCCCTGGGGTTCATCTTCATCGTCCTTTCCATGTGGTTCCTGGGAAGGTCCTTCCTCCAGGGGGTCCAGCAGGCCGGGGGCATAGGCAACCTGCTGAACTTCGATGTCCCCCTCTTCGCCGCAAGTTCGGCTCTCCTCACCGTTCACCTGCTCATGGCTGGCTGGACATGGGATCTTGTGACCAGGGTCGCCGGGGGGCGGATAGGCTTCAGGAAGGCATTCGCCATTCATTTCCTCTCACAGGTGGGGAAGTACGTTCCCGGAAAGGTCTGGGCGGCAATGGGGAAGTACGGTCTCAGCCGCAGCGGGGGCCTTCAGCCGGTTCAGATAGGCCAGGGACTGATCCTGGAAACCGTTTTCATCGTACTGGGATGCCTGGTCACGGTTATCCCCCTGATGCCCCTGGCGGCCTCGGAAGCGGGAATGGGAACAGGCGCGGGAACCGCGCTGGCGGCGGGTCTCGCAGCGGTTCTGCTGGCGTCCGTGCATCCATGGTGCTTTCAGAAGCTGGCTGCCCTTGCCTCAAGGGTGATGAAAACAGGGGGCACCCTGAGGAAGTGCCGGTTCACGGAGATGCTTGCCATCCTTCCGGTCTATGTTGCCCTTTTCGTATTCCTGGGCGCGGCCTTCTGGTTCCTTGCCCTCTCCTTCGGGCTCAGGATGCCGTTTTTCCCCGGGATATTCATCTATCCAGCCGCCATGGGCATAGGCTACCTGATGATCTTCTCCCCTGGAGGGCTGGGCGCCAGGGAGCTTACCACAGTATGGCTGATAAAGCTCCTGGTTCCTGAGTGCGAACCGGGTCTTCCTGAGCTGGTGTCCCTGGTGGCAAGGCTCTGGATAACCATAGGCGAGATAGCCGCCTTCGGAGTGTCCTTCCCCCTTCTGGGGATCACTCCGGCACGGATGAGGGAGGTCTTCTCCCCGGGGGGTCTATCTGACGGAGATGCCGTCAAGGGAGACGAAGGGCAGGATGTCTGACCCTGTTCTGTAACCCCTTCCTCCAACGGCGATGATCCTTGAGAGGGCGTCGTAAACGTTCCCGGATATCACGCAGCCGTCGTAGTAGCCCTGTATCTCTCCCCTTCTGAAAAGGAATACCCTTCCGCAGTCAAAGGTGAACCTCCCGGAGGCGGCGTCGCCCCCTCCCGCGGAGAGTATGCCCGTCACGAGGATCCCCGACCCTGTTTCCTCCAGGGTCCAGTCGCTTGTGCCGTGGGCGGGTGTCACCACAAGGTTGGTGCAAACCGGCCGGGAGTGTTCCCCCAGGTTCCTTCCGCTGTTGCCGGTGCTGTCCGCCCCGGAAGCGGAGGCCGACTGGAGGTCGTGGATGAAGCCGGTGAAGACCCCTTCCCTGAAAAGGTATTTGTCCGATGCGTATATCCCCTCGCTGTCGAAGGGCGCGGATGCCGCTCCGTTGGCAAGTCCGGGAAGGTCCCTGAGGGTGAGCCTTTCACTGAGAACCTTGTCACCTTCCAGTCCCTGCAGGGGAGAGCTTCCCATGGAAAGGAGCCTGCCGCTCACCCCGGCCCTTATTCCCTGGAGCAGGACGGAGAACGCCGCCGGGGCGAGGACCACCCTCTTGCGCCCCACGGCTTCACCGGGCTGGAGCCCTGTGAAGGCCAGGGGAAGGGAAAGGGATTCCACCGCGTCGTCCACCGAGGGCAGTGAACAGGAGGTGTCCATCGTGCATCCGGACTGCATCAGGCCCTCGCTGGTGGGAACGGTTGCCGAGAGCGAGGTGCTTGCCCTGGTCTTTCCATAACCGGCATTCAGTCCCTGCGTGTTCATCAGAGTGAAGGTGTCGCTGCTCCAGAATATCCGACCGCTGAGGGAAGCGCTGGGAACCCTCTCGAGCATCCCCTGGCGGACCTCTTCCAGATAGTCTGAAGCCCCCTGGTGATCAAGGGCGGCCAGCCCGTCGGGGACACCCTCTGGAGAAAGCGGGACCTCCGAAGGGAGATCGAAGGTCGCCTGCGGACCGTAACGGCAGCTTCCTATTCCCCTCTCCACGAGCTTGTAGGGATCCACCGGCCCCCACTGTCCGGCAACACCCAGCTTGCCGTTCCTCTTCATCCGGAGACCCCAGCCGGTCCGCCTCCCGGAGGCTGGAACGGTGAGCACGGGGCTGTATTCCAGGGAGTTCCATTCCCTTACGATGCCGGAGACCTCCACCGATTCCGCCACCTGCTTCCCCGCCGCCAGAATGTCCATCCCGTCCATCAGCTCACCTGTACCCCGTCTATCAGTATGTGAGGTCCGCCGTAGCTCACCGGAACTGGGTGACTGCCCCTTCTGGAGCACCCCCTGAGAGCACCGGTGATGGCCAGGTCGTTACCGGCTTCCTCCACTGAGGCCAGGATGTCGGTTACCCTTCCGGAGATAACCACAGGGGCCACAGGCTTGTGGATCTCGCCTCCCCTTACCGTCCAGGCCTCCTGCACGGCAATGCTGAACCGGTCCATATCCGTTGCTCCCCCCATGAAACCCCTGGGGCAAAGCCCGTTCCCCAGCATTTTCAGCAGTTCCTCCAGGCCGGGTATGCCGGGTTCCATGTAGGTGCAGGTCATCCTTGCCTCCGGCGGCCTTCCAGGCTCGGCCACCCTGGCGTTCCCTGTGGGTTCGGCTCCGTTCCTGGAAGCGGTGCCCCCTGTGTGAAGCCAGCTTCCCATGACCCCTTCCCTGACCAGCACGGTTCTCGCTCCGGGGTTTCCCTCGTAATCCCACTTCATGCTTCCGGGCATGGAGCGCAGACCGCCGTCGTCCACGATGGAGACCCTGGGTGAGCCTATTCTGGCCCCGGGACGCATCATGTGGGCAACCGCGGGGTTCGCCTCCAGAAAATCGGCTTCCGCAAGGTGTCCGAAGGCTTCATGAACCAGTATCCCGGTGAGTTCAGGGGCAAGCACCACCCTGTTCCTGCCCGGGGCGATCACCGTTGATGTCTCCGTTATCATCAGGTTCTTTCCGGCCTCTTCTATTTTTTTCTCAAGACCCCGAAAGGGCTCGAATGAACCCCTGGAGGCGGTTTCGCTCATGAAGACCCTGCCCCCTGGGAGCACCGCTTCCATCCTCATGGAGCCCAGGGTCTCTATCTCCCTTACGCTGGTTCCCCGGGAGTTCACCGTGATCCTGTCGGTCCTGCTCTGTTCATAGGAAACCCTGGCGGAGCCGCTGCCGGCGGATGCCCCCAGCAGTTCGCAGTAGTGACGGCACAGAAAGGTCTTCTCCCTCAGGGGAACGTCCACCGGGGAAAGGGTTCCGGCGCAGTCGTCGTATGTATCCCTGTGTTCTTCGGAGAGCATCGGGAAGGGAACCGGAGGGGATGTGCCGTGGATGGCCCTTGCCGCCGCGGTGTCCAGCGCCGCCCTCATCCCGTCCATGTCATCGAACTCGCAGAGACCCCACCTGTTGGATACGAATGCCCTGGCGATGCCGGTGAGCCTTCCCACGGGTCCGTGGTTCTCCGCCATTATCCCAGACTGTACAGCAAGGGACCTCTCCGAGGAAATGACAGTTATCTCCGCCAGATCCGCCTCGGAACCTGCCACCGCCCTCTCAGCCGAGTCCCTGAGGTGCTGCAACCTACTCCACCGCCCCGGGTATGAAGGAAGCCTCGATGATCACCTGCCCGGCTGAATCGGCCCAGTATCCGTCCGGTGCGATGAACAGGTATCTGGCGGCGCTGTCCGCCGCCCTGAGCATGTCGCCCTGTTCAAGGTAGATAAGGCAGAGATACCTGCTGGCCTCCGCGTTCCCCGCCGCCGGCAGCAGAATTGACCTGGCTTCAGAAAGGTCGCCGATGGAGTAAAGCAGAGCGCCCAGCTTCACCCGGGCCTCCATTTCGTACTCCGGATTCTGCGTTATCACCAGAAGGTAGGCCGCCTGGGCATCATCATACGAACCTGAGACCTCCAGGGCTTCCGCCCTGGCAAGCCTGCAGCCGCCGTCAAGCGGGGCCAGCTCCAGGGCAGCCTCGGCCAGATCCAGGGCTTCATCGCCCCTGCCGGAAAGCTCCAGGAGCATTCCGGAAAGCTCCACCAGAGGTCTGTGGTCCCAGGGGGCATGGGATATGTAAACCAGGTAGTGTTCCTCTGCTGAAGACCAGGAACCCTGTGCGGCAAGCGCCCTTCCCATTCCCAGGTAGGCCTCCACGGCGGAATCGCTTGTTTCAAGGGCCCTGTCGAACTCCAGCATTGCCCGCCCGGTGAGGCCCTGGTCGAGAAGGGCCATACCGGTCTCCACATGGAGGGCCGCCGTTAGGGAATCCACGTTCATCCCTGCGGTGACAGCGGCGAGAACTGCTATGAAAAGCGTCAAAGCGACCCCTCTCTTCAGGAAGACACCATGGAGCCTATTATATTCGTTCCCCGTGGAAACGGAAGAATCACCCTGCTTGAAGGAGGTAATCCATGGCTGACAGGTACGATCTCGCGGTGCTGGGCGGGGGCCCTGCCGGCTACATCCCGGCTGTCAGGGCCGCCCAGCTTGGGAAAAGGGTAGTCCTTGTGGAGGAGGGCCAGATGGGGGGAACCTGTCTGAACCGCGGCTGCATTCCCACGAAGACCCTGGTGGCCACAGCCGCCCTTTACCGTCATGGCCTCTCCGCCTCGAAGTTCGGACTGAAGGGCTCCCTGGAACTTGACTACGGAGCCGCCGCGAAGAGGAAGGACATGGTGGTCACAAGGCTTCGCAAGGGAATAGAGGCCCACTTCGCCCACATGGGAATCGAGATAGTCAGGGGCAGGGGAGAGCTGAAGACCCCCGACCAGATAGACGCCGACGGCAGGAAGATAGAGGCGGACAATATTCTGCTTGCCCCGGGCTCTGCTCCGATAGTTCCCGGATTCATGGCGAAGGAGGGGGTTCTCACAAGCAGGGAGCTTCTGGCCATGGAAACCCTTCCGGAAAGCCTGGTGATAGTGGGCGGCGGTGTCATAGGATGCGAGTTCGCCTCCATCATGGCCTCCTTCGGGGTGAAGGTGACCATAGTGGAGATGCTCCCCGGCATACTGCCCGGGGTGGACCGCGACGTTGCCCAGGTTGTTGAAAAGGCGCTGAAGAAATCGAAAGTAAGGATCCATACCGGCCAGCCCGCGGGCAGTGTGGAGACATCCCCTACGGGGGCTTCCGTAACCCTTGAGGACGGCACCCAGATCGAAGCGGAGAGAATACTGGTGGCAATAGGCAGACGGTCGAAGACAGAGGGCTGCGGTTTCCGGGAAGCCGGGTTGAACGTGGATGACAGGGGGAACATCGTAACCGGCGAGTACGGAGCAACGAACCTCCCGGGAGTTTTCGCCGCCGGGGACGCAACCGGCAAATGGCAGCTTGCCCATGCCGGGAGCGCCCAGGGGCTGGCGGCGGTTCACAGGATGTTCGGAGCCTCCCCCAGACCGGTGAACCCCGACGCCATGAGCGGGTGCATCTTCACCTTCCCGGAGGTGTCCATGGTGGGCCCCGGCGAGGACGAGTGGAGGAGCAGGGGGGTGGATGTGGTCACCTCATCCGCCAGGTACATAGCCAACGGAAAGGCCGTGGGCATGAACGAGACGGAAGGCTTCGTGAAACTCATAGCCGAAAAGGAAACCGACAGGATCATAGGCGTTCAGATAGTGGGAGCCGATGCCTCCAGCATGGCCGGCTGGGCGGTGATGGCGGTGAACGCTGGAATCAAGGCATCAGTCGCCGCCTCCTTCGTGCATCCCCACCCCACGCTGTCGGAGATACCCATGGAGGCCGCGGAGGGCCTTGGCGCAGGCGCCCTTCATGGATAGGACCACCGCTGCCCTCCAGGAACTGCTGAAGGCGGTACGGAAGCTCAGGGGCCCCGACGGCTGCAGCTGGGACAGGAGCCAGACCCTTCAGACCCTCCGACCGTACATGCTGGAGGAGGCCTACGAAGTGGCCGACGCGGTGGATTCAGGCGACATGGACGAACTGAGGAAGGAACTGGGCGACCTGCTCCTCCATATAGTGATGTCCGCGGAGATATGCAGGGAGGAGGGAAGCTTCGACCTGGCTGAAGTGGCATCTCGCATCACCGAGAAGCTGGTTCGCAGGCACCCCCATGTCTTTGACGGAACCACCCGCCTTACCCCGGAAGAGGTGGAGAAGCAGTGGGAAGCCATCAAATCCCGGGAGAAGAGGAGGGAGAAGAAGAGATTCTTCGACTCCATACCGGATTCCATGCCCGCGCTGCAGAAGGCCTGGAGGATCCAGCAGAGGGCCTCGGAGGTGGGATTCCCGTGGCCGGAAGGGAAGGAAGCGCTGGAGAAGGTGCAGAAGTGTCTTCAGAACGGCAGCCCCGGTGACCTGCTCTTCAGCCTGGTGAGCCTTCTGCGGATAAGGGGCGTGGAACCAGAGCAGGCCCTCAGGGCCGCCAACTCCCGTTTCATACAGGGATTCCACAGGCTTGAGGAACTCCTTGATGAGCGGGGGGTTTCCCTGAAAGATGCGGATGAGTCAACCCTTAAGGAATGTGAGGCCATTGCTTTCACGAAACCATGAGCTTATTCTATGACCCGTTGATCTCCGCATATGCCCCGGCGCTTGCCGGGGGAAAACCATACTGCAATAATAGGAAATACGAGAAACGCACAACCGCACCCATAAGAATGAGAGGAGAGACATGAAACAGTTGCTGGTTCTGCTCGCAGCGGTCTCCCTGGCCGCCGCGGGAACCATCAGCCCGGATCTGGAGATGATGCTTGCCGGCGCCACCGACACAGACCTCATCCCGGTGTTCATACTGGCCCACGGCCAGGTGGACAGGAACTGGGTGGATGCTGCCACCGACGGAATGAACAGGGCCCAGAGGCAGGAATTCGCCGTGCAGGCCATGAAGGAGATGGCCCAGGCGTCCCAGAGCGGAATGCTCCAGGAGCTTTCCACCCTGAACGCCATCGACATCAGGTCCCTCTGGCTTTCCAACGGCATTTACTGCGAAGCTTCCCCCTCCGCCATCAGGCGCATGGCCGCCAGGTCCGATGTCTGGTACGTGGAGAGGGCCACCGACGAGAACTCCGGGCTCATAGAGCCTGTGGACTCCAGACCCCTTAACCCGGAAGAGAGGGGTAAGGGTCTTGCCTGGGGCGTTGCCAAGATCAACGCCGACGACGCATGGGCCCTTGGTTATGAAGGCCAGGGAGTCATCGTCGCCGTTATCGACACCGGTGTGGACTACACCCACTCCGACCTCGGGAACAACATGTGGCACGACACCCCCGCCGGCTATCACTACGGCTGGGACTTTTATGACAACGACAACGACCCCATGGACGACTATGGCCACGGAACCCACTGCGCCGGTTCAGTTGCCGGCGACGGCACCGCGGGAACAGAGACCGGAGTAGCTCCCTCCGCCACCATCATGGCCCTGAGGATCAACTACTACGGCGGGGGCGAGCCCACCTGGATAGAGGCAATGGAATTCGCCATCGACAACGGCGCTTCCGTCATGTCCATGTCCCTGGGCTCCGGCCAGGGCAACACCTCCCTGAGGACCGCCAACGAGAACGCCCTCACAGCCGGTGTCTATCACAGCATCGCCGCCGCCAACAGCGGCCCCGGTGCCGGCACCATCCTTTCCCCGGGCGACAATCCTCCCCCCTGGTTCCACCCCGACCAGACCTACCAGGCCGGTCAGAGTGCTGTGGTTACAGTGGGAGCCACCGACAGCAACGACAACATCGCCAGCTTCTCCAGCCGCGGCCCGGTAACCTGGTGGTACGATTACTCCGACTCCGGCCCCCTGCTTGATCCCGACATCAGCGGACCCGGTGTTGATGTGGTAAGCACTGCCTGGAACGGCGGATACACCACCATGAGCGGCACTTCCATGGCCACTCCGCACCTCGCAGGGGTTGCCGCGCTGATCCTCAGCGCCAATCCCAGCCTTTCCGTGGCCCAGATGGACAGCATCATTGAGGTGACCAGCCTGGACCTTGGATCCTCGGGCAAGGACAACACCT
>CAYLXG010000042.1:0-436 GCA_964387445.1 uncultured bacterium | reverse complement strand
GGCGCCGGCTCGAAGGCCTCGCCCTAGGTCGACCAGGCGGTCATGGCCGCCCTCTCCATGGTGGGCAACGCCGAGGAGCAGAGCGCACAGGTGAACCCCGCGGTGATCGGCATCAGCGCAGTGAGCCCCAACCCGGTTGCCGCATACGCTTCCTTCAGTGTGAACGCAGTGGTTTCCGGCCAGGCTGACATTGCGGTGTACGACGTTGCAGGCCGCAGGGCCGCCAACATCCAGACCGGCGAGCTCACCGCGGGTCCCAACGCCTTCAGCTGGCGCATTCCCGATACCATGGGAAGCGGCATCTACTTCGTAAGGGCCTCCATGAACGGCCAGACGGTTTCATCCAGGATGACCGTTGTAAGGTAGATCCGATATCGGTTCTTAGCGAAGGGCGCCCTCACCGGCGCCCTTCCGCTTTTACCGCCCTCTGGATGGC
>CAYLXG010000041.1:14874-16539 GCA_964387445.1 uncultured bacterium | reverse complement strand
CTCAGCTTCATCTTCTGCTCGGATTCCGCCGGAAAGATGATCAAGATCTGGCCTCCCGGATCGGTGAAGAGCTTCATGGGGCTGCAGTCCCGAAGCTCGATGAGCTTCTCTCCCCCGTTCCTGGAGAGTATCAGGGCGTTCTCCACTATCCTTGCGGCGTTTACCGCTGAGAAAAGATCCGAGACCGAAGTGCCGGGGGTTACCTTTCCCTTGAGGTCCGGAGGGAGTTCGCCGCCGGTCTCCGTTACCACGAGGTCACGCTCAAGGGCTTCACCTGAGATGGCTGCCAGCACGAAGGGGGTCTCAGACTCGGAAAGAGCCCTTTTGAAAAGGTTGAATCCGACCTCCGCCGTCCTTTTCCCTCCCAGCAGCGTGGAGTCCACCAGTATGAAGATGTCTGCCTTTCGGCCGTTTATCCTTATGCGCCTTCTGAAGGTCATCACCGGAACTGAGACACCGCTGTTGTCCTTCACCGTGCCCATGGTGGGCTGACCAGGCGCCGACATTCCCCCCTCTTCTCCGGTCTCGAGGGACAGCCCGATGCTGTTCAGGGTCTGCCCCACCAGGGAAAATCTCTGAACCCCGAAAAGGTCCAGGGCATAGTCGTTGGCCTCGATTATGATGCCCTCTTCCGCGTCCCTGACCAGCAGACCGCAGGGCATGTTCCGGAGGATGGTGTTCTGGCCCTCGGCGTCGGGGCGGAAAGCGGAAAGCTGGGGTTCGTCGGCGGCCCTGAGCTTGGCCAGCAGGTCACGGA
This sequence comes from uncultured bacterium, assembly GCA_964387445.1. Taxonomy (GTDB): domain Bacteria; phylum Fermentibacterota; class Fermentibacteria; order Fermentibacterales; family JCC-6; genus Sabulitectum. The sequence continues at coordinate 15,782 of CAYLXG010000041.1, read as the reverse complement.
CATTGTCTGTCATCTTGAGCTGTACCTTCCGGCGGAGAGTGGAAAGACATCCTGTATATTGTTCACCGGTTTTCTTTTCTCGTCAAGTCCCCGGCCCCCAGGGCTCCGGCTGCCACCGCGGCTGATGCCGAGACCGCCCTGCTGCTGTTCCTTATGAAATCCTCAAGGAGAGAACCTGGCCCGATCCCGCCCCTGCGGGACACCCAGCGGAGGAATGCGCAGAGACCCTCCTGGCTCAGGACTCCTCCTGAGCGAGCCTTCCTGGCGACCCTGGCGACGCAGGATCCGTCGGCCTGTATTCCCATTATGTCCAGCACCCTGATCACCCTCTCGAAAAGGTCGCCTTCAAGATCGCCCAGGCTCCTTCTCAGAAGAGAGACGGTCTCACCGCTCCGCAGCACTCCGCATCCCTCGAAGAACCTCAGGGCGGCGGCGGCATTCCTGCCCCCTGCGGACAGTGACCGCCCGGCGAGCTCCTCGAGTCCCTCCAGGTTCGACGAACTCACCGAGTAAAGGCTCACCACAGGGGGAATTCCCGCCTTCCTTCTCAGTATCTCTTCCGCCGCTGTGTCGGTCCCCAGGGAACAGAGGCATTCATAGGCTGTTTCCAGGGGGGTGTAGCCGGGGGTTCTCAAAAGGGCCAGCGCAAAGCCCGCCAGGTCAGGATTGCCCATCAGGGCCATTCCCTCCAGGGCAGCCCTTCTTTCCTCCACCGTGTTGATCCTCGGTCCTGGTGCGGCGGCGGCTGCGGCCCTCTCCAGAACCTCCGTTCCCCCGGGCCAGCCAGACTGACCCAGGCCCCTGTAAACCGCCCTTCTGACCCAGGTGGATCGGTCCCGCCACATTTGGGCTATCACCGGCCCGGCGGAGCTTCCATCGGCAAGGACGAGGCCATGGACGGAGCGTGT
>CAYLXG010000041.1:0-14864 GCA_964387445.1 uncultured bacterium | reverse complement strand
AGTATGGAGGCGCAGTCAGGTCCTCCGATGTATCCCAGGGCCAGGGCAGCGCTTTTGCGAAGGCTCCACGGATAGCTTCCGGAAAGTATTCGGGAGAGCACCGGCACGGCGGCCTCCTCCCGGAGAACCCCGCAGGCCTCTATGAGCGCTTTTTTGTCGCCGGTTGACCAGTCTTCGGAATCGAGAAGCTTTTCCAGGACCGGGTGAACAGGTTCCGCGGTGGTCTCGCCCTTCATCCTTTTCTTGCGCTTCCCGGCAAGGGCGGCGAGTTCCTGCACGGATCCGCAGGCTTCATCATCGTTCACGAAGACCACCGTCAGGTCGAGCATCGGGAAGAAGCGGAAGCTGCCGTTCCTGTCGAAGGTCTCTATGCCCCCCTGTTCCCTGTCCCGTCTGGTGTAGAATCCCCCCGCCAGACTGCGGAAGCGCTGACGGGCGTTCAGCACCGCGGAAGCGAAGTCGCCCTCCCCTGCGCATATGAAGTCGTCGCCTCCGATGTGTCCCACGAAGCCCCGGGGAAGCGCTTCGGAGAGCACCATTGCCAGCCTTCTTATCACGGCGTCGCCCAGGGCGAATCCGTAGTGATCGTTGAAGGGCTTGAAGTTGACTATGTCCACATAGGCCGCGGACATGCCGCCGCCGATGACCTTTTCCCTGAGGACCTTTTCTATGGACCTGTTGCCCGGAAGACCGGTAAGGGGATTCAGGTCATTCAACGGCTTCCTCCGGCAGAAGGTGGCTGAGTATCACCGCCGGGGTGATCAGCAGCGCCGGCTGTCCGCGATTGTCCAGGATAACCCCCGCCACAGCCCGGGACCTCCATAACTGGGGCAGTATCTTCAGAGCCGGAAAATCCGATGAGAAATATGGCAGACCCGTTACGATGGATGTGATGGATCCGGTTCCGGTCCACCTTACCAGGCTGGAAGCCCTCACCGCACCCAGAAGGGTCACGCCCGGCTCCTCCCATACCAGAAGGAAATCCTCCCCGGACTCCATAAGCCTGTTCACCGCATCTTTCCTGCCGCATGAGGCATCCACGGAGGGATAGGATGCAAGGGATCTGGCGTACCGTCCCACCCCGGTGTTCCCCAGGGCGATTACGGAGGAAGCAAGCCTGCCCTGCCTTCCACCGGACTCCACCAGAAGCCCCCTGATCTCCTCCCTGCTCTCGAAGAACCTGTTCTGCTCGGAGGGACCTGAGATGAGTCTCGATGCCGCCGTTGCCGCCGCGATCAATGGATAGAGGAGACCCCTGATCAGCCTGAGCACGGGAGCCGCCGCGATGGTTGCCGCATCGCTTCTGAAAAGAGCCAGGTGCTTGGGGACTATCTCGGAGAACACCAGCAGGAAAAGAGCGGTGAAGAAGGCGAACAGGATATTCCATTCACCGCCCAGCCCTTCGCCCCAGGAATGGCCCACGCTGGATGCCGCCACGGTTCCCACGTTCGTTCCAACGAGACTGGCGACCAGATATCTGGAGGGATCATCCAGGAACCAGAGGGCTGTACGGGCCCTCCTTCCCGCGGCTGCAATGCGCACACGGGAGGATGCGCTGAAAGCGGTTTCGGAACCGCTGCAGAAACCGGACAGCACGCACGCCGCAAGGTATGCGATAACGCCGGTCACTGTTCCACCCCCGGGGTAACCAGGACCAGGCTCACGGCCTTTCCCCTGGTCTCAAGGACCTTGAAGGAGATATCCAGGTAAACCACGACTTCACCTTTTTCCGGCAGCCTGCCGGTTATCTCCTGAAGGAACCCTCCGCATGATTCGGCATACTCGGACTGGAGATAGTCAGCCTCCAGAAGCGAGGCGAGAACATCCACCGGCAGATCGCCGGGAACCACCAGGGAGTCTCCCCTTCTGGAAACACCCTCCGGCAGGGACAGGGACGGTGTTCCGGCGAAAATGGCCCTCTCCAGTATATCCGAAACCGAGACTATTCCGGACCAGTCACCGTACTCGTCCACAACGGCGCTTATTCCGCCCCCTGAGGATCTCAGCTTTTCCAGGACCCTGTTGAGCCTTGCGGTCTCAGGGAAATAGAGTACATCCCTCAATCTGAGCTCGCCCCTTCCAAGCAGGTCACGCACGTCGACAACACCTGTCATCCTGCCCGTTTCAGGGTTGACCACGGGGTAAGCGGTATGGCCGGTGGAGAGGGCCTCTTCCTCCATGCGACCAGGTGACCAGTCCTCCATGAAGAAGACCACCTGCTCCCTGGGAACCCTGGCCGAGGAGCAGCTGCGCTCCTCCAGCTCCAGGATCGCCGAGGCGATGTCAGCCTCCCCGCCGATGAAACCCTCTTCCCGGGCCATCTCCATGAGTATGTTCAACTCGGCGTCCCTGTATGTGCCGGTCCTGTCCCTTCCCGGCACGATCCTGTCCAGGACCTCCGCAGGGTACTTGAGAAGTGTGCTGCCCCTGGAAAAAAACCGCACGAGAAAGATCATCAGGGGAGCGGCGGTCTCGGCCCACCGTCTGTTCCTTGTCCTTGCTATGGTCTTGGGGCTGATCTCACCCAGCACCAGAAGAAGGAAGGTCATCGCCAGGACACCCGCCGTCATTCCCAGAGGTCCGGGAAAAAGAGATGCTGTGATTCCTGCGGCAATCGAGGACGCAGCCACATTGACGAAGGTGTTGCATAGAAGGATGGTGGTAAGGAGCCCTCCTGGATTCTCCAGCAGTTTCAGGACCCTGCGTCCCCTGCCAGTTGAGGCCATTCTGGTCCTCTGAAGGCCGTCAAGGCTGAAACAGGCGGTCTCGGTGCCGCTGAAGAAGGCGGAAACCCCAAGGAGGACGGCCAGAAGGGCGTAACTCAGCTGGTCCTCCTTACAGGGTCGTCTCCCTGGGCATCGGTCCCTGTATCCACCATCTGGAAGGTCCTCGTCCAGTTCTTTTCGAAGTAGGTCCTGCTGGAGTACACGGGTTCCAGGTTTATCTCAAGGGTGTATTCCCCTGCGGGGAGCCCCCTGTCCTGGAGGGTCCTTCCGTTCCATTCCAGCTGGAAGTACCCCGGGGAACGCCTTCCGGCGTAGATATTCCTGGCAAGGGTTCCGTCGGGCTTCATAACGTTCACTATCATGGTGGCGGTTTCCGTGAGGGTCCCCGATACGGTGCAGCCGGTTCCGTCGGAGGAGAACGACGGGTTCCTGATGTCCGTGCCCACCCAGAAGTACCTGGCTCCGCTGCTCTCGGCAATGAATATCTGGCCGAACCTGTCCCAGATTGCGATGCCGGTGGGGTTCATGAACTGGTCGTCTGCGTCTCCGCACCCCCTTCCCCAGCTGTCCAGATGGTTCAGGGAAGGATCGAACTTGTGAATCACGCAGCGTACGGAATCCGTTACCCATGCGTTGCCGTGATAATCCAGCTCCACGTAGTTGAACGACCCGCCTCCGCAGCTGGAAAGGTCCACGGTGCGAACCGCCTCTCCGTCGACTATCCTGGTCAGGGCGGTGCCGTCTCCGGTTATCACCACCTGACACGGGTCATGGCCGTTGCTGTAATCTCCGTAGCCGGTTGCGGCGACGCCCCTGGGGGAGTCCAGCCGGATCACAAGCGGCGATCCATCCTCCGGAGATGAGTATCTGCTGAGGGTTCCCGCGGCCCTGTCGGTGACCCATAAGTACCTGCCGTCCAGGGCAACGTCCCAGGGCTCGGTGAAACCGGTTATGAAGCCGTCGGGTGTTATCCTCTGTCCCCTTCTTTTCAGCACCGCCACCCTTCCGTTCCCTGTGTCCGCCACATAGACCACTCCGTCGGTTGTGGCGGCTATTCCATGGGGAGATGAGAGCTGGGCATCGCCTGACCCTGTTCCCCCGTAGTATCCAAGGGTGTACATGGATGCGTTGTAGATGATGTGTCCCGTGCCGCTGTTGACTCCGTACACCGCCAGCTCGTCATCGTCTCCCGGGTCGCTTGTGTCCCATTCGTCGGGGAGCACCGCCGCCATCCCCTGGGGATCGTCGAAGACCAGCATGCCGCCCAGGAGCATGCTCAGCTGTTCCTGCCCCGCCCGGTAAATGCCCATGCAGTGACCGTAGGGGGGGTAGACCATGGTGGTGTGCTCGTTGGGAACCGCGGTGAACGAAAGCAACACCGCCGGGAGGAGCGTCAGTGGGTTCATCTTCTTATCCTTCCGTATATCCAGGCTGACCGCTGGACCTTCTTGGCGTAAAGCCTGGTCTCCCTGTAGGTGATCTGCTCGATGTAGAGTTCCTGATCATCGGGGTCGAAACCGTGCATGTCGATCCATCTTGATGCGTTCCCGGGACCTGCGTTGTATGCTGCAAGGAAAACCGCCGGGTGCTGATACCTTCTTGCCTGTGAATTGATGTAAAGGCTTCCGTAGAGGACCGAGTGCTCGGGTATGAAGAAATCCTCCGGTGTCAGCCTGGGAAGTCCGTTCCACCTGGCAACGTCGGATGCGGTGGCGGGCATGAGCTGGATCAGCCCGGCGGCTCCGGCGCTGGAGATCACGAACCTGTTGAAGTAGCTCTCCTCCCTCATTATCCCCCTTACGTAGGAGGGGTCAAGTGACATCGTATCCGTAACGGCCATCACCAGTTCCCTGTAGGGATCCGGGAAGTACCAGCCAAGAAGGCTGTCGGGAAGCATACCCATGCCTGCGTCCCTGTATTCCGTATCCATCCGCCGCATCAGGGATATGGAGAGCCCGTGCTCGCCCAGAAGACCCAGAGCAACGGCGTTGTGGCCGCGGTTGCCCACCGACCCGTATGCGAGCATCTCAGTGGCGGCGGTGCCATAACCCGAAGCCATCAGTACCGCCGCCTGGGAAAGGACCGGGTCATCAGAAACAACCGGGCTGACCACAGGAAGTTCCAGTGTAAGGGGCTGTTGAAGCCTTTCGGATGCCAGCATGCCGTAGAACTCCCAGGGGTGCTCCGACGCCACCTGTTCCAGAAGGAGCCTTTCACTCTCCGAGGAACCCTGCCTGTTTGCGTACCTGGCCCTCCAGAAAAGCATCTCATCACGCCAGTGGCTGAAGGGATAGACCGAGCATCCCGCCTCCCAGAGGGAATCACCCAGGGAACCCCTGCCGTTCATGTACAGGCAGAAACCGCCCCTCCAGTGGCCCCGGGAATCCCCCTCCCATGTTCCGGAAGAGCGCAGACTGGCAAGATAGGCGTCCGCCGCCTCTCCCCAGTTCTGTTCACTGTCGAAGTACTTCCCCGCAAGGTATCCCGCCTCCCTTGCCACCGGATGCCAGGGGAACTCGGCGGAAAAGGCCGAGTAAGACCTGTATGCGCTGTCGTTCTGCCTCAGGGCCCTGAGCGCCCTGGCACGGAACAGGGCCGCCCTGGCCCGGAGCGGGGCGGGCGCGTCGGCGGGTACCGAGTCGCAGAGGGATATGAGTTCCGCGTGCCTGCCGCCGCTCCTGAGGATGGTCATTCGAATGCCGGCGGAGAATGAAGGATCCCCGGATGGTCTTGTGCATGAAGCACCGGCATCGGAGAGCGCGTCGAATATCTCCCAGTCAACCCTCTCCGGCCACCTTCGGGCTATCTCAGCCGCTGCGGCGGTGGATCCCCACCGGTCGAAAACAGCTCTCAGCCGCTGATAGTCCCCTGTGCCCAGCTTGACCATCCTGCGAACCGTGAGTTCCGCGGTGGTCTGGTCGTCCAGCCCCGGATCGTAGAGCTTCAGGGCGTCATCCCACCATGTACCAGGCGATCCGGAGGCCAGCTCCAGCTCCTCCCTGACCCTGGGTCCCACCGTTACGGGAAGGGAACCAGCATCGGATGCCGCCAGCATCAGCTGTTCCGGTGTGATACCGGGAGGGGCGATGAGCAGCCTTGCCGCCCTCTCCCCCAGATGACCGGGAACCGGTATGCCCCCCGACGGGGGGAAGTAATCCGAGTCGTCCCTGGAAAGCCAGGCAGACAGGAGGACATCCCCGGGCTGAACCAGTTCCAGGGCGGAAACACTCTCTCTGTTGATATCCAGAAGGGATATCTTCCACCCCCTGAGGTCTCCCCAGCCGGCTGTTTCCAGGCTGTCCAGCATGCCCAGGCCCTGATGGAGCATTCCCCTTCCGTTGTACGCACCCACAAGTCTCCAGAGGATGTCGTCGCGGCGGCCGGAGGGATCCATTGCCCTGAGAAGCCGGATAGCCTGGTCCTGATATCCGGACTGGATCAGGGAGTCGATCCGCTGAAAGGGAGAAACGGCGGGCTGACCATGAACGGGTAGCAACCCGGAGGAACCGTTGTCGTTCACCGCCCTGCAGGAGACCAGCAGAAGGGCGGCAAGGATAAGAAAGCTTCTCATATGATCGCCTAGTGCCTGAAATGCCTTGTGTCGGTGAACACCATGGCTATGCCGTGCTGATCGCATGCCTCTATCACCTCCTGATCCCTGATGGAACCGCCCGGCTGCACGATGGCCTTCACTCCGGCTTCCGCAGCCCTGTCGGGACCGTCCCGGAAGGGGAAGAAGGCGTCGCTGGCGAGAACGGACCCCTTCAGGTCGTTCCCCTCCCTGAGGGCCCTGCGGACCGCAAGGTCCAGGCTCTCTATCCTGCTGGGCTGGCCTATGCCCACGCCCAGGGTGCCCATTTCGTCCCCTATCACTATGGCGTTGCTCTTCACGCCCTTGACCACCCTCCATGCAAGGTCCATGGCCGCCAGTTCCGAGGCTCCAGGCTTCCTGGCTGTAACCGTTCTCCAGCTCTCGGGCGCTTCCACGGAAAGGTCGGGCTGCTGGACCAGGAAGCCGCCGCTGACCGATCTCAGCTGAAGTGCTCCGTCGGGCAGGGGATCCATGCGTATTATCCTCAAGTTCTTCCTTTTTTTGAGCCTTTTCAGGGCTTCCCCGTCATATGAAGGCGCGATCACGATCTCCAGGAAGATGCCCTTAAGCTCAGCCACCAGCTCCATGTCCACCATTTCAGTGGAGACCATTATGCCGCCGTAGGGTGATGTCCTGTCGGCCCGGAAGGCGTTCCTGAAAGCCTCCAGCGGGGAATCACCGGTTCCCGCTCCGCAGGGATTGCCGTGCTTCGCCAGGACCACCGCCGGTCTCCCTCCCCGGAGGTCTGCGGCAATGGAACATGCGGCGGAGGCGTCGAGATAGTTGTTGTAGCTCAATGCCTTTCCGCCGAGATAGTCGGCGGCTCCCAGACCGGTCCTTGGCCAGCTGAAATGAACAGCCGCCTTCTGATGCGGGTTCTCGCCGTACCTGAGCTCCGGTGATATGCCCTCCTCGAGCTTCAGAGATACCATCAGATCGTACTCCGAAGTTATGGAAAAGGTCCTGCCCGCCATTTCCCGTCTGAAATCCGGGCCGTCCTCGCCCCTCCTGATGGTCTCCAGTACCAAGGGGAAAACGTCAGCACCGGTGGCGCTTATCACATGGAACCAGTTCTTGGCCGCTCCCCTGGCCATGGTGGGGCCGCCTATGTCCACCAGCTCGATGGTCTCCCTTGCATCGGGGGCGAGGTCACGTGCTTCCCTGAAGGGATAGAAGTCCACCGCCACAAGGTCGAATACCGGTTTTCCGCTCCTTATCCGCTCATCCCTGTGGGAACCGCCGGCAAGTATCGAAGCGTGCAGTTCCGGGTGAAGTGTCTTCACCCTTCCATCGAGGATGGAACTGATCCCGGTGAGTTCGGAGGTTTCCCTGACCGGGACACCGTGCTCCAGTATGAACGATGCCGTCCCGCCGGAAGCCCACAGCTCCCAGCCCAGTTCGTGGAGACCCTTCGCGAAAACGGTGAGTCCCTCCTTGTTCCAGGCGCTGATCAGCGCTTTTCTTCTAATGTCAGCCATCCAGCAACCCCCTGGCGTGGAAGAAGGGTATTGGCTCCCTCTTGTGGGCGCTGCCGGAGTACAGTTCGGCTATCCTCCCGGCGGCGGCATCGGGAACGCTCTCCCTACCCTGTGTGTGGTATTTCTTTATCTGATCGTATGTAACGCCCATTTCCCCCTCGTCGGTCTGACCCTTCCAGAGCCCCGCTGAGGGAACTCTGGTGACAAGCCATTCAGGAAGGCCCATATGCTCCGCCAGTTTCGCCACTTCGTCCTTCCACAGTTCGGCAAGGGGAAGGAAGTCGGCGGCGCCGTCGCCCCATTTCGTCCAGTAGCCGGTTACCGTTTCCGACAGGTTCCCCGTTCCGGCCACCAGCCGTCCGCTTGAGAAAGCGTATTCCATTGTCATTCTGAGCCTGGCTTTAACGTTGGCCAGATTCAGCCTGTCGGCTGTATCCAGCCCACCTGCGGAAAGGAAGGCTTCCAGCACCCCGGCAAGTTCTATCTCCCTGGCCTCTATCCCAAGGAAATCCGCAATACGGTGACCGTCAGCTGTATCCTCGGCTATGCTCCCGCAGGGCATTATCAGACCGAGAACGTTCTCTCTTCCCACGGCTTCAGCGCAGAGGGCGGCGGTGACCCCGGAGTCGATACCCCCGCTCAAGCCTATGACCACGCCATGCATTCCGGCGTTCTCCACTCTGGAGGCTATCCAGCGGACGATCTCCCGGCGCAGTTCTCCGTATACACTCATCTCATTCATCCTCTTCCCCCCTCTCCTCCTTCGCGGGAATCAGGGAGAGCCTTCTCTCCAACGGGTCTGAATACTCCACCTTTACGGTAACCGCCCTTCCCGGCTTCAGGTCCACAGGAACCAGACCGGGGTTCTCCCTTATGGCGGAAATATGCATCAGCCCCTCCACTGGAACGTCAAGAAGCCTCACGAAGCATCCGAAATCCACGGAATCCCTTATTACCCCTCTGAACGTTTCTCCTGTCCTTCCGGAGAGGTAAAGGAGAGCCATGAGCTCAGTGGCCGATCTCTCGGCGGATTCCGCCCTGCGCTCGCTGTCAGAGCAGGCAACAGCTGCTGAGGAAGCTGATACGCTTCCGGCAAAGACCCTCCCCCCCTCGTATGCGGTGAGGGCCTGGTGCACCATGAGGTCCGGATACCTTCGTATGGGGCTGGTGAAATGGGCGTAATTCCTCAGGGCAAGGCCGTAATGCCCGGTATCAGAGGGTGAGTAGACGGCCCTCTGCATGGATTTGAGGACCGCCTCCCTCACAAGGGGGTACATGGGGGTTCCCCTGGCTTCCTCCACGGCCTTCGACAGGGCTGAAGCCCCGGGAGAACCGTGCCCGGGAACGGCGAAGCCGTAAATGGAAAGGGTTCTTCTGAGCTTGTCCGCAGCCTCTGGAACAGGGTCCTGGTGAACCCTGTAAAGAACATCGAGCTCCAGCCATCCGCAGTACTCAGCCACGGCGGAGTTGGCCTCCACCATGAAGTTCTCGATCATCCTGTGGGCCCTGTCGTCCGGGACGGGTTCGAATCCCGCCGGCGATCCGTCGGGGCCGAACACCGTTCTGAACTCTGAGGAGCCCAGATCAACTGCGCCCCTCTTCATCCTGGCTTTGTCCAGCAGGGCGCTTAGTGCGCCGAAATCGGCGAACATGCCCTCTATCACCGGATCGCCGGATGAGGCACCCTCAAGCACCTCCAGGGCCTGTGCATAGTTCATCCTCTTCCTTGACCGGATCCTGGAGGAGAAAACGGTGAACCCCTTCCTCTCACCTCCTGCATCGTATTCGATCATTACGGTCTTTGTGAGCCTTTCAACATCGGGCTGAAGGGAACATGCTCCGTTGGAAAGGACCTCCGGTATCATGGGAATGACCCTGTCTGGAAGGTAAACGCTGGTTCCCCTGGAAAACGCCTCCGCGTCCAGGGGCGAGCCCGGGGTAACGAACACGGATACGTCGGCGATGTGAACACCAAGTTTGAAACCGCCGTCTTCAAGCCTTTCGATGGATATCGCATCGTCGAAGTCCCTGGCATCTGCTGGATCGATGGTAATGGTTTGAAGTCCTGTGAGATCCCTGCGGGATGCCAGGCCCTCAGGAGCAGAAGCGGCGGCTTCAGCGGCGGCTTTCACAGCTTCCGGGAAGTCCTCCGGAAGACCGGAGTCGATGCACACCGAGTCTATGAGCGCCCTGGGAGAATCGGGAGTTCCCACATTGCCGGCAAGCCTGACCTTGAGCCTTCCCTTTCCGTAAACGATGGAGCACGCCACCAGATCACCCTCCCTGATGTCCTCTGACTCGCCGATATCCATGGGTATTCCCGAGGGGAGACCTGTTTCCAGGGGATCGAGGAACCATTTCCCGGAGTTCTTCCTGGCAATGCCGGCCATTTTCGTGCGGCGTCTGCTTATAACTTCGACGACCCTGCCCCTGTATCCTCCCCGGTTCAGTTCCGGTTCCAGCAGCCGGGCGACCACGGTATCCCCGTCCAGGGCTCCGGCGGTGTTCTCCGCCGGTATCTCTATCCTCACCGGATCCTCCCCCGTGGAGAACATCACCGCCGAGCCGTCGTTCCTCATCCTGAGGGAGCCGAGTTCCATTCCGAGGGTTCCCAGGGAAGCATAGCGGCCTTTCCCTGCGTGCCATACCGCTCCCGCCTCCAGAAGCTCATCGACTGCCTCGGCTTTTCCGGGGACTTCAGGAAGCCTTTCACCTATTGCCTTTAGGGACAGTCTTTCCCCTGAATCCTCCAGGAGGGCAAGTATCCTCTTTGCTTTATCACTGAGATCCAAGGGTGATCCTCCCCCCGGCATCGGTCCAGTCCTCGACGGCCAGCACGAACCCTCCACTGAGACAGAGCGAGCCCGTTATCCTGAGGACTTCCGCCGCCTGTTCCCTCCCGGGCATGTGGGAACTTCCCGAGGAGGGTTTCTTCCACTCCAGAGAGAACGTTCCTTCGGCTGTTTCCCCCCTTATGGTACCGCTGCCTCCCAGGCAGAGCACACACCAGGTTCCCATGCCTGTAAGGACCTCTTCAAGGAGTTCCGGAGATCCCGCCTGAAGAAAGTCCTCCCCCCGGAGATCGAGATCCAGGAAAGAGACGCTCCTGCCGCATGCCGCCCTGATCCTTGTGAGGACCCTCTGCAGGAGATCACTGCGGGTGGAATCAGAAAAAGAACCGGAAATGTCCCTGATGAAGTCGACCACGGATCCCGTGGCCGCCCTGGCGGCATTCATCTTGGGTTCCACCCTTGAGATGTCAGGCATGAACATACCAGCGAGGTCCAGGTTTCCCATCACCCCCACCATCAGGTTGTTCAGGTTATGGAGATAGTATGGCAGCAGTGTGCCTGCAAACAGACAGCGTGCAGTTTCAGGTGAGCAGGCCGAACCGATATACTCCCTTCCGGAAAACCTGTTCATGCAGCCAGCAGCGTATATCCCGGGCTCGAGGCCGGAGATGCCTCTCCCTGGTTCAATTTCCTGTATCGCCGGAGGTTTTTCCATTCCCTCTCCCCTCTTCCTTCCTTGCCTTTGATCGCTTTTCCTTCCATTCAGCCAGCTGCCTGCGGATCGCCGCCTCCCGGCCCTGGGATCCCGGCTGGTAGAACTCCTCGTTCTCCATGCCCGCGGGAAGGTTGTGATGGGTAACGGTTCCGCCGGGAACATCATGGGCATACTGGTATCCGCTGCCATATCCCAGTTCCTTCATGAGCCCGGTGGGGGCATTCCGAAGGTGCAGGGGGACAGGAAGGCTGCCTGAGTTCCTCACCCTGGAGACGGTCTTTTTCCACGCTTTGTAGATGCTGTTCGACCTGGGGGCCATGCAGAGGTAGACCACCGCTTCTGCAAGGGCCAGGTCTCCCTCCGGGGAGCCCAGGAACCTGTAGCAGTCAACGGCGCGCATGGCCACGGTAAGGGCCGAGGGATCAGCCAGACCTATGTCCTCGGTCGCGAACCGGACTATCCTGCGGCCTATGTATAGCGGATCCTCCCCGGATTCCATCATTCTCCCCAGCCAGTACAGCGCTGCGTCGGGGTCGCTGGAGCGCATCGACTTGTGCAGCGCGCTTATGAGGTTGTAGTGCTCCTCCCCGGAACGGTCATAGAGGAGGGGAGCATTCTGTATGAGCCTTTTTGCCGAGTCTTCCGTCAAACCCTGCTCGCCGGAGGTTCCGGTGAGCTGCTCCAGCAGATTGAGTGCCCTTCTGGCATCACCGTCGGCGGCCAGGGAGAGGAGCTTCAACGCCCTTTCCTCAACATGGAACGGGAAGATGGAAGTGTACTCCCCGGTGGAGACCACCCTGGAGAGAAGCGCCTGTATGTCGGCGGCGGAAAGCTGTTTCAGCACATGAACCGAGCACCTGCTCAGCAGGGGAGCATTCACGGTGAATGAAGGGTTCTCGGTGGTGGCGCCCACCAGCCTTATGGTCCCGTTCTCCACATGGGGAAGGAAGGCGTCCTGCTGGGATCTGCTGAACCTGTGGATCTCATCGACGAAGAGGATCGTTCCCCTGCCCCTCTCCCTGAGAGAGGAGGATTCAGCAACTATCCGCCTTACATCGGCAACACCGCCGGTAACGGCGCTGAACCTCACGAAGCGTTCGCTTACATGACCGGCTACGATCAGCGCAAGGGTGGTCTTTCCGCAGCCTGGAGGACCCCACAGGATGAAAGAACCCAGGGAACCTGTTTCCAGGGACTTTCTGAATGGTGCATCCCTGGAGAGAAGATCGGACTGCCCAGCCATCTCGTCCAGGGTCCTGGGACGAAAAAGCTCGGCAAAGGGCGTGCTCACCTTGTCCGAAGGCTCAAACAGTGTATTCTCCATTGTGTGAATATAAGAAAGCGAAACTGACGAAAGGACGGGCGTGGATTCCACGCCCGTCCTTCAGGATAACTGTCTGCGGCCAGGTCTACTGAACGGCTGCTCCCTGGTTCTCGAACTGGGAAGCCATTCCCTGAAGCATCATGGCAACGGGGATTACCTGATCGGGTTCGCCGGTCATCAGGTTCTCAGCGCCCTCGTAACCGTAACCGGTAACCATGATGGCTCCGCCTTCTTCCGCGGGATCCATGGGGATCACCCTTGCCTCCATAAGGGGAACGATGGGGAGTTCAGGGGAGACCACGGCTTCCAGGGTTCCCTCCTCGTCGTGGGTGGCGGTGAACCTCATGCACTGAAGACCGTCGACCTCGACTTCCTCGGCGGTGAACTGAGCCTGTTCCAGCTCGGCGAGGAACTCGGACATTTCCTCTTCCTGGCCGGGGTTCATCTGCATGCCCTGTCCCAGGAGGTCCGGGTTCTCAGCGAGCATCTGCTCCACCATCTCAGGAACGCCGGCCATGTCAAGGAGCATCAGCTGGGTGCCGTCGTTGATCTTCACCTTCTTGATGGCCCTCAGGGCGAGCATCATGTTCTCCACGTACTCCTCGTTCTCCATAACGTTGCCGTTCTCCGGCATGTTGGCTTCCACGAAGGCCACGGGATCGGCTACGAATTCGTCCATGTAATCACCACTGAGGGCGATGAGCTGATCCAGAAGGGCGGGATCCACAAGGACCTGGGCCACGGCCTCACCCTCGACCTCGATCTGGTACCAGAGTGAGCCCTCTTCCTCGGCGACTATGGAGAGCTTGAATTCTCCCTCCTCGCCTTCGACTCCATAGGCGATCCACTGACCGACCTCGGGAGGGGTGTATTCGAAACTGATGTCGCCTGCGGGTTCCGCAGCGTTGTCGCCTCCATCGGCTTCGGTTACATCCTCGCCGCCTTCGGCTGGGGCGGGGTTCTCGCCCTGCTCGCCGCATCCGAATGCGAAAACGGCAAGGAGGAGGGCCATCATAAGCATGAGTTTACCCATTCTCCATCTTCCTTTCCACCGGTTGATCCGGTAAGTTTCAGTCCAGTTTGATAAGCGACCTGACGGGTATGCCGGCTTTCTCGATCCGCTCTGCTCCTCCCAGGAATCGCAGGTCCATCACGAAAGCCGCGGCGGCGGGTACGCATCCATCCCTCTTTATCAGTTCGGCGGTTGCCAGTACCGTTCCGCCTGTTGCCACCAGATCGTCTACTATAAGCACCTTCGAGCCCTTTGCAAGTGAATTTCGGTGCATCTCCACGGTATTGGTGCCGTATTCAAGGGTATAGTCCTCGCTTATTACGTCGGCGGGACGCTTGCCGGGCTTGCGGTCCAGCACGAGGGGGATCCTGAGCCTGTCGGCTATCACGCCTCCGAACATGAATCCCCGGGACTCTATCGCCGCCACGGCGTCGAACTCTATGCCCTCCAGGGCTGCCAGAAGGTGGGTTACCGTGTCAGTGATGGCACCGGGCTGGGTTAGCACCGTGGTGATGTCCTTGAATACAACGCCTTCCTTGGGAAAATCCACTACGTCCCTGAAAAGACCGGCTATCTCCTCAATGCTTAGCATCTTTATCCTCCGTGTTGTCCAGAATGAATGCCAGGGCATCCCCGGGGGTTTCCACTGGGACCACTCCCGGTATTCCGCTCCAGGTTCCGTGGCAGCATACAGGCTTTCCAGCCTGAAGGGCGAAGGCAATCTCCGACAGAGTTCCCCATGATCCGCCGACTGCGCACACCGCATGCCCGGAAAGGGCAATGATCCTGTTCCGTGAAACCCCCATTCCAGTGGGGATCGGAATGGAGACGAAGGGATTGGCCTCCCTGTGGTCCTCACCGGGGAGTATGCCTATCACTGTTCCCCCTGACGCGGTGCACCCCCTGGAAACGGCTTCCATGACACCGCCGCCCCCGCCGCACACAACGGAGAAACCCCGTTCTGCCAGGAGCCCTCCAAGTGCAGAAGCGAACCCCGCCTCTTCAGCAGAGGCCGAGTTCCCGCCTATGACGCTTATAAGAAAACACATCTGAGTAAGATAGTAAAACGGAGACGGAAATCAAAGCACAGGGATTGTATCAGGCTTATCGACCCATTGGAAGAGCGGTTATGAGATTTGATTGACAAACTTGCGGGCGGCCTGATGGTATTGGTCGGGGCGAGAGGATTTGAACCTCCGACCTCCTAGTCCCGAACCAGGCGCGC
>CAYLXG010000040.1:1950-16828 GCA_964387445.1 uncultured bacterium | reverse complement strand
TATTGCCTGGCGTCAATGGCGGAGGGGCCCCACCCGTTCCCATTCCGAACACGGCAGTTAAGCCCTCCAGCGCCGATGGTACTAGTTGGTCACCGGCTGGGAGAGTAGGTCGGCGCCGGGCATATAGCAAAAAGGCCCCTGCAGGAAACTGCGGGGGCCTTTCGCGTTGTGGATTAACATTCGCCCGCTGATTCGTTATGTTTACATAGCATAACCAAAACCTTGGACGAGGGTGGATATCCGCATGAGAACCGTTGTGATCTCTTCAGATGCGAGGAAAATGGGGAAGACCCTGATGGCGGAGAGCCTCACCGCAAGACTCTCAGACTCGGGACTATCCGTTCACTGCGTGAAGCTCTCCAGGAATGGTCACGGACCGGACGGAGCATCCAAGTCGCCGGGGCTCCCCGGTACCGATACACGAAGGTACAGTGATTCGGGGTCCCACAGGGTGGCATTCCTCAAGTATTCCGGTTTGGACGAGATAGAGGCATTTCTGAAGGAACTGGATGCGGATTCCGATTTCCTGGTTCTGGAAAGCAACTCAGTTCTGGAGGTAATGAAACCCGATTTTCACATACATATCTCGTCCTCAGGCGAGGTGAAGCCTTCTGCGAAGGGCCTTGCAGCTGAAGCGGATCTTGTCGCCGGCGGACCGCTGGATCGCAGCTCCGCTGAAAGACTGGCGGGTCTGGTCCCGGCACTGATGGGTACCGGCACCGCTTCTTCCATATCAATAGGAGGCAAGCACTGGCTTAACGTTCAGGGGAAGCCCCTCTTCGGAGAGGGGAGAATGGAACTGCTGAAGGCGGTGAGGGACCTTGGCTCAATACTCCAGGCATCCAGGTCCCTGGGGATCCAGTACAAAAGGGCCTGGGTAATGATACACGATGCCGAGGAGCGAGTGGGCGCAAAGCTGGTCGAAAGCGGCAGGGGAGGGGCCGGCGGCGGTGGAACTAGGATAAGCCGCCTTGCGGAAAGGCTCCTTGAGATCTGGGAGCGGTCCCGGAAGGATTTTGAGATAATGCTGAAAGAACTGGAGATAGGATGATATCAGTAGCCGAGGCTCTGAAGACGGTACTTGAGCACTCAGGGCACCCTGCAGCGGAAGCGGTTCCGGAGTTCCGGGCGGCAGGGATGGTCCTGGCGGAGGAGATCAGATCCGATATTGACATGCCCCCCTTCAACCGTTCGGCAATGGACGGATATGCAATAGCCGGGGATGCCTCGGAACATGTGCTCATGGATGAGATCACCGCAGGTGACAGCAGGGAAATGAAGGTAAAGCGGGGTCTTGCTTGCCCGATAATGACCGGAGCGCCTGTTCCGGAGGGCGCCGACAGAGTGGTCATGGTGGAGCGCACCAGGGTGGAAGGGAACACGCTTCATGTGGAGGACGTGCCGCCGGTCGGTTCCAACATCTGTCTGCAGGCGGAGGATATACGCAGGGGGCAGACCGTCCTTGAGAGGGGTGTCAGGCTTTCCGGGCATCACCTGGGCATAGCCGCCATGGCCGGCAGGGAGATCCTCAGTGTATGGAGAAAACCTTCCATCGGCCTTCTCACCACCGGAACTGAAGTGGTTCCCGCCACCTGGGTGCCGTCCCCCGGCATGGTAAGGAATGCCAACCTTCCCCTCATGCGGGGAATACTGGCCCTCAACGGGTACAGCAGGACAGTGTGCCTCCATTCGGCGGATGACCCCGAATCACTCCGGGAGAGCTGCTCCCAGCTCCTGGCTTCATGCGACGTGCTGATAACCGCAGGCGGTGTCTCCATGGGCACAAGGGACTTCGTGCCTGAGGTGCTTGAATCACTGGGGGTCACGCTGCTGTTCACCGAGGTGGCACAGAAGCCGGGAAAACCGCTGGTCTTCGGTACAGACGAAACGGGAAGACCGGTGTTCGGGCTGCCCGGCAACCCGGTCTCGGTGATGGTGTCCATGGAGGAGTATGTACTGCCCCTCCTCCGGAAGAGGTCGGGCTTCGCAGAATACAGGAAAAAGGTCTTTCACGGCGGGCTTGCAGAGGGATTCCGGAAAAAGCCCGGAAGGCTCGACTATCTGAGGGTGAGGGCTTCCCTGAAAGGAACCGGATGGGAACTTGAACTGCCGGAGACCTCCGGATCCGGTGACCTGATGAGTACCTCCACTGTGAATGCACTGGCCCTGGTCCCTGCTGAGAGTACCGGGATAGAACCTGGCGAGATGGTGCCTTTCCACTTCCTCAGCACCTTCGCAGGGGAATCCTCCTTTCAATGAAGGATTCATCGGGAAGGGAGATCGACTACCTCAGGCTCTCGGTTACTGACCGGTGCAACTTGAGATGCATATACTGCATGCCGCCGTCGGGCATAGAGGCGGTTTCCCATGATGATATCCTCCGGGTGGAGGAGACCGTCCGGCTCACGGGGATAATCGATTCAGTCCTTCAACTCAGGAAGATCCGGATCACAGGCGGCGAGCCCCTTGTGAGAAAGGGCGTGACGGAGATAATCAAAGGCATTTCCCCGCTGGGGAAGGAACTGGTCCTTACCACCAACGGCGTTCTCCTCGGGGAGATGGCCCATGAGCTTTCCGCCGCCGGTATCCAGCGGGTAAATGTGAGCATCGACAGTCTCAGGGATGACAGGCTGAGGAGCATATCAAGGAGCGACCTGAAGCTCTCCACGATAGAGGCGGGGATAAGGCGTGCCTCGGCTGCCGGCATGGTTCCCGTGAAGGTCAACTGTGTGGTGCTCAGGGGGTGGAACGATGACGAGATCTGCGATATCCTCCAGTGGGGCAGGGAGCTGGGTGTCCGGGTGAGATTCATCGAGCATATGCCGTCGATGCTCCCCTCCGGCAGTTTCGTTCCCGGGGAGGAAATACTGGCTGCGGCATCCCGTCTGGGCAGTGTAAGGAGGATGGGCCGAACCAGGGGTACCGCCTCTTTGTATGCCATCGATGACATGGATATCGTTTTCGGGATAGTGGCACCCCATTCAGACGGCTTCTGTTCCACCTGCAGCAGGGTAAGGCTCTCCGCCCGGGGGGTCCTTCACACCTGCCTGTCGGAAATAAATGGAGTACCCCTGAGGGACCTTCTCAGGGGCGGCGCCGAAGACGGGGAGATATCCCGGGTGGTAAGGGATGCGGTATTCAGGAAGCCGGCTTCCCACGGCGGGTGTTTTCAGACGGAAATGTGGAGGGTAGGCGGATGACATGCAGGAACTGAGCCATCTGAGAAGGGACGGAAGCGCAAGGATAGTAGATGTTTCCGGCAAGGAGGCCACACTGAGGGAAGCCGTTGCAAGGGGTACGGTGGTTCTGGGGGATAACGCCGCGAAAGCACTTGATGATGACAGGGTCCCCAAGGGAGACGTCTATGCCGCTGCGAGACTCGGTGCTATATCCGCGGTCAAGAGAACCTGGGAGACCATCCCGCTCTGCCATCCTCTGAGAATAGGGGGAATCGATGTTGATATTCAGCGGGATGGCGGTGAGATCACGGTAACCTGCAGTGTGCGGGGAATGGAAACCACAGGTTTCGAGATGGAAGCGCTGAACGGTGTGGTCACGGCGCTTCTGGTGTTCTACGACATGACAAAGGCCCTGGACCGTGGGATCGAGATCAGGGACGTGAGACTCATAAGCAAATCAGGGGGAAAGTCGGGGGAATACAGATGGCAAGGGTGATGTCGGTAAACACAAGCGAACGGAGACAGACCGGGAAAACACCCAGGGAAAAGGTGGCGCTTATCACCGGGCACGGCATTGAAGGCGACTCCCACGCCGGTCAGGGGTGCAGGCAGGTCTCCATACTGTCCGACGCCTCCATGGCGAAGATGCGCTCCCGGGGTATCGAGACCTTTCCTGGCTGCTGCGGGGAGAACATCGACATCGGGGACTGCGGTGAGATGTACACCCTTCTGCCCGGGGTTAAGTTCAGGATCGGCGGTTCCGCTGAGGTGCGGATTACAGAGATCGGTAAGGACAACTCCGACGGGCATGCGGACAATGTGATAACGGGCAACATATTCCCCGAAGAGGGAGTGTTCGCGGAAGTTCTAAGGGATGGGGAGGTGCGTCCCGGTGACCTCATGGAGGCCGTGCGGGGCGAGGGGTATCTCGCCGCGGTGCTTACGGTAAGCGATTCAGCTTCCTGTGGCGTCTATGCCGATGAAAGCGGTCCGGCTGTGATGGAGCTTCTGAGGAAAAACCGTTTCCAGCCCGCCAGGTACCATGTGGAACCGGATGATTTCCAGGCTCTGTCATCCCGGTTGTCTTCCTGGTGCGACGACGGCTTCGTGGACGTTATCCTCACAGCGGGAGGCACAGGTCTTTCCATCAGGGACATAACTCCGGAGGCAACTGCTGAGATATGCACAAGGACGGTGCCGGGAATACCGGAGATGATGAGACTGCGTTCGTCGGAGATCACAAAAAAGGCCTGGCTGTCCAGGGCTTACTGCGGCATAAGGAAAAGGACCCTTGTGGTGAACCTTCCAGGAAGCCTGAAGGCTTCGGTGGAGTGTGCGGGATTCATCATACCGCTGCTGGGCCACGCCCTGGAGATACTAAGGGGGGACGTGGCCCATTGCGGTCATGCCGACTAGCCTCCTGATATCAGGTGTATGATGTCCACCCGGGCGCCGTCGGGTATCCTTGCCGAGTCATAGTCTTCCCTGGAGACCAGTCTGCCGTCGATCCTCACCACCAGCAGCGGGAAAACATAGTTCTTCTTCCGTATGGCATCCCTGACCGTCATGTCAGGGAACCACTGCAGCGGTTCTCCATTCACATTGATCAACCGCCGTGCTTCCTCACAAGCTCCAGGACATCGGGGAAGTCTATGCCCAGGTCAAGGAGCTTCTCCACCGTGGGCACACCGTTGCTGGTCCATCCCCTTCTCTTGTAGACCGCATCCAGGAGATGCTCGTACTGCTTCTCCCTGTGCTTCCGCAGAGCGGCCACCTTCTCATCAGTGGACATGCCCAGGGGTTCAATTCCCACATCTTCCCTCAGCTGGGTATCGTACCTCTCCTGTCTGGACTCGTACTCCTCCACGGTGACGGGACCGGCTGATCTGTAAGGTATGGCGTCGTGCTCCCGGGTGCCGAAACCCATCCTGAGGTTGAACACCCTCTGGAAGTTGTAGACCTTTTCCGACATCCTTATCAGGCTGTCCATGGTCTGGGGCTTGCCTGTGACCCCTTCGAAATACTCGCAGTAGCCCTGAACATGTCCGGGAACCTTCGCCGGCTCGTCGGTCTCGCCGTTGTCAGGGGGTTCCACATCGTTCCAGGGGAGCTTGCAAAGACCGCAGAGCCCGAACCATGTCCTCCACATGGGGAAGTAATGGAGGGCTTCGGCCTTGTCCTCGAAGGTGGGTATCTGCTTGTTGACCATGTCCATGAAGATCAGCCACGCCTCATCGTGCTGAGCGCCCTTGAGGGCTATCCCGTAGCCGCCCTGCTGGGCCAGGGATTCCTTTGTAACATACTCGGAGTACTCCATACCCTTTGCTTCCATGCCGATGTCCTGCAGGAAGTTCGGATCTGCACCGAAGTTCTCGGCAAAGTACTTCTTCATGTACCTGATGCCCTTGCCGGCGATAAGACCGAATCCCTCGCCCCTGCCGATCTGATGCAGGAGCTCAAGGGCTGCGTCGGCCGCTCCGAAGGGGATCTCAAGACCTCCGGTCTTCTCCCTGTCGAGCACACCCGCCTCGTAGCACTCCATTATGAAGGCTGTCATGGTGGAGAATGATATGGTGTCGAGACCGTAGGTGTCGCAGTAGAAGTTGTACTCCACCACGAAATCGGGATCGAACACCCCCATGTTCGAGGAGCCGCCAAGTGTTTCGTACTCGGGGCCGTCCACCAGGACCCTGCGTCCCTTGTAGGGACCTGTTTTCAGCTCATAGTCCTCCACGGCCTTGGCGCAGGACATGGTGCATCCCAGCCAGCAGCCGTCGGGTTTTCCCTGGGAGAAGTACTTCTTCCGGAACACCGTGGAGTCTATCTTTGGCGTGTCCTCATGCTTCCCGAACCTGTAGTTCATCACCGGAAGCAGGTCATAGGCGTCCATGATCTCGACGAGATGGGCAGTTCCAACGCTTCGCATGTCGCACTGCTGGGCATCGTACTTGATCATCTCCTTGGTTATGCGCATTCCCGCACGGCGAACCATGGAGGCATCGTAGGGATGGTTGGGATCCTCCACCATGGTGATGGCTCCCGTGGGGCATATCTCAGCACAGGCACCGCAGCCTACGCAATGGGGCTGAAGGGCATCGAAGGGCATCATTACGCTGCGCTGGGCTCCCCTTCCCGCGAAGTTGATCACATTCTCCCATACGCCCTGCTCGCATACCCGCATGCAGAGACCGCAGAGAATGCAGGCATGGGGATTCAGATCCGCCTTGGGATGTGTGAACCTGGGAGCGCCAACCCCCTCGGCCCTGGCAAGGTCCTTTACCACCGAGACCTCGGGCCACCTGGCCAGCATCATCTCCAGGGTGAGTTTCCTGTTCCCCTTGACCCTTTCGGAAGCGGTGCTGACCTTGATGGGTTTTCTAACAGGATAATTGCATGAGGTGACCAGCTTCGTCTTCCTGCCGTCGTCAACATCCACAACACAGAGCCTGCATGCCGCATAGGGATCCACCAGTTCGCTGTTGCACAGAGCGGGAATGAATATCCCGGCCTGCCTGGCGGCTTCCAGGATGGTGGTATCCCTGGGAACGGATACCTGCTTGCCGTCTATCTCTATGGTTACATTGCCGTTCTGGCTCATCACTTCACCTCCACGGCTTTGAAGTTGCATACATTCCTGCAGATCCCGCAGCGTATGCATTTCTCCTGGTCGATGGTATGCACTTCCTTAAGGCTGCCGCTTATGGCATCCGCAGGGCAGTTCCTGGCACAGAGGGTGCATCCGGTGCAGTTCTCGGGTATGATCTCGAACTTTATGAGCTGCTTGCACTTGCCTGCCGGGCACTTGCCCTGGTTTATGTGAGCCTCGTACTCGTCCCTGAAGAACTCGATGGTGCTGATAACGGGGTTCGCCGCGGTCTGGCCCAGGGCACAGAGGCTGCTTTCGCACATGTTCCTGCCGTACTCCAGCAGAAGGTCGATGTCACCTTCCTGCCCTTCCCCGGCCATTATCCTCTTCAGTATCACACCCAGGGCAATCAGACCTTCCCTGCAGGGTGTGCACTTTCCGCAGGACTCATCCCTGAGGAAGTCCACGAAGTACTCCGCGAACTGCACCATGCAGGTCTCATCGTCGATCACCACCATTCCCCCGGAGCCCATCATGGATCCGGCTTCGGTGAGGGTGTCGAAATCAACCGGCAGATCCAGCTTGTCAGCGGGAAGGACGCCTCCAGATGGACCTCCGGTCTGCACGGCCTTGAACTTCCTGCCTCCGGGTATGCCTCCTCCTATGTCGAAGATTATCTCCCTGAGGGTGATACCCATGGGAACTTCCACGAGGCCGATGTTGTTCACATCGCCCACCAGGGAGAACACCTTGGTGCCGGAAGAGCCGTTCCACGGATCCTTGCTGGCGTCACCGGTGCCGATGGATGAGAACCATCCGGCGCCCTTCTCCATGATAAGGGGGATGTTTGCCCAGGTCTCAACATTGTTGAGCACAGTGGGCTTTTCCCTGTAGCCGCGCTCCACCGAACGGACGTACTTGGCCCTTGGTTCGCCGGGGTTGCCGGCCATCGAGGCCATGAGAGCTGAGGATTCTCCACAGACGAATGCGCCTGCTCCCCTGTGCACCACCAGATCGAAATCAAACCCGGTGCCCATGATGTCAGTCCCAAGCATGCCATTCTTCCTGGCTTGAGATATTGCCTTTTCAAGGCGCTTCATAGCCAGGGGATACTCTTTTCGGATATAGATGAAACCCTCTCTGGCGCCGATGGCGTATGCTCCTATGATCATGCCCTCTATGACGCTGTGGGGATCCGCCTCTATTATGCTGCGGTCCATGAAAGCTCCAGGGTCTCCCTCGTCGGCGTTGCAGACTATGTAGGGGGAGTTGCCGGTGCTTTCCACGGCTTCGACGCAGGATTTCCATTTCAGACCGGCGGGGAAGCCGCCTCCCCCACGGCCTCTGATGCCGCTGCTTATAACTTCCCGTATCACTTCTTCCGGTTTCCGGGAAGTAAGTACCATGTGTGCTGTCTGGTAACCGCCGAGCCTGAGGTAGTCCTCGATCCTCTCCGGGTCGATCATTCCCTTGTGACGGAGGGCGAGAAGCTTCTGCTTCTTGAAGAAGGGAATGTCCTTCATGTGGGGGATCGGAGTGCCCTGATCCTTGTGCAGAAGCCTTTCAACGGGCCTGCCTCCCAGAAGGTGGCTGTCGATTATCTCGTCGAGGTCTTCATGGGAGATCTTCTGGTAGAATATGCCCTCAGGCTGCACCACCATTATGGGCCCCTGGGCGCAGAAACCGTTGCACCCTGTGGGCACCACCAGGAACCTGTCGGAAAGGCCCCTTTCGGATAATTGAGCCTTCAGGGCTTCCGCCAGGCTGAAGGACTTGTTCGCCACGCAGGCGGTTCCGGTACAGATCATAAGTGCCGCAGAGTAGCTTTCGTAGGTCTCGAGGGCTTTCCGCTGAGCGTTCCTGAGTTCTTCTATGGTCATGTCAGCCCTCCTCTCTGAATCTCTTGATGATGTCCGGAACCTGTGAGGATCTGACGCCGCCCAGGACCTCATCGCCGATGGTCACCACCGGAGCCAGGCCGCAGGCGCCTACACACCTTACCTCAGAAAGGGTGAACTTGCCGTCGGGGGTAGTCTCGCCGCTCTTCACTCCCAGTTCTCTCTCCAGCGCAGCGAGCACGTCGGGGGCACCTTTGACATAGCATGCTGTTCCCATGCAGACCTGGACCTCCGTTTCCCCCCTGGGCTCCAGGCTGAAAGCCTTGTAGAAGGTGGCGATATGAAAGAGGGTACCCCTGGGCTTGCCTGTCCTGTCGGCTATTCTCTCCAGGGCCTCCCTGGGAATGTGCCGGAACTCGTCCTGAACATCCTGGAACATCTCGATAACGAAGTCGGGATCGCAGTTCCACCTGTCGATGATCGCATCAACCTTGTTTCTATCGAACACTGGCATCACCTCCTTCGGGAAGCTCCTGGGGAAGCTGCCTGGTCCAGACGGGTCTTGTATGCGGTGCCCTTACCACAAGGGCCTTAAGCTTCTTGTTCCGGAAAACAGTACCGGTACCCCCCCTGCCGGCCTGCTTCAGTCTCATGGTACGCCTGCGCCAGTCCCACCAGGAGAAGTTCAGGCAGCCGATCCATGCGTGGTCGGACCCGGATCCGGCGGAAACTGTGGACACATTCCGCTTCGCGTCGTCGTTCTCGGAGTACATTTCAGCCAGCTCCTCCGCGGCCAGGTGGGAATCAACGGAAAGCAGCGGTGATTTGATCAGGTGAACCTTGCCGTTCATGCCGTCGATGAACACGATGGACTCATCCTGAGCTTTCCCGGAGACAACCATGGCGTCGAAGCCGGAAAACTTCAGGAGAGGACCGAAATGACCCCCAACATTCGAATCCACCACGGAACCCGTGGTGGGAGAGACAGTGGTAACGATGGACTTTCCCGACCCCGCGAAGGAAGTCGTGCCGCCCAGGGGTCCTGATGCTATGCATATGGCGTTCTCAGGACTGTCCCACTTCGTGTCTGGATTCACCTCGTTCCACAGCAGCCAGAGATCGAATCCCTTTCCGCCTGTGAAAACCTCCTTCATTTTTTCGGTAACCGGAATGATCGAGGCCGACTTTCCGCTCAGGTCTACCCTGAGTATCTCGTCGGTGTAGCCCCTTATGGCAGGTTTGGGATCGTAGTCCAGCGTGAACTGGACTTCCTGGCCCTCAAGGATCTCACCGGCGGTGTATTCTCTCGCCATGAAATACTCCTCTTTGCTTGGTTTCGAATCTACGAAACTGGAATGCTTTGATCGCACGAAAATATACACGGGAAAACTACTTGCTGAGCGCTCTGGAATCAACCCTGAAAGGATGGGACAATCTGGTCTGGCGGGGCCTTGTTGCTTAGTATTGGAACATGGAAAATGGAGCAGTTACGCAGTTCAGTGACAACCCCGCGGGGATAACCGGAATACTCCGTAGATCCTCCGTGGGGATCGCCGGCTGCGGTGGAATAGGTTCGAACCTGGCGGTAAATCTCGTTCGCGCTGGCGTCGGCAGGCTTGTTCTTGTCGATCATGACCGCGTGGAGCTTCGAAACCTGAACCGCCAGAGCTACTTCCTTGATCATGTCGGCTGCCCGAAGGTGGAAGCGCTCAGTACTGTTCTCCAGCTCATCAATCCGGAAGTGACCCTTGACGTCCGCTTCAGCAGGCTCGAGGCCGGCTTGGCTTCAGTTCCCTTCAGGGATTGCGATGCGCTGGTTGAGGCGGTGGACGCCCGGGAGACCAAGGTGATGCTCCTGGAGAACTGGATGAGGGACCTGCCCGGGAAAATGATATTCGCGTGTTCGGGTATCGCGGGATACGGAGGTACGGATCTTCTGAAGGTGGACAGGAGACAGGGGCTGACCATAGTAGGCGACCAGTTCAGCGAACTCTCCCGGGGAACCCTCTCTTCAAGGGTTGCCATCGTGGCCGCAATGATGGCCAACGAGATCATAGAGCACCTGCTGCAGAAAAGCGCTTAACAGTCTTGTGACGCGGCCCAGGGATCCCTTCGCATTGGTGGTTGTGTTCCGCTGACACAACGAACATATTCCAGGCTGATATTCACCATACATTTCAGACTGGGGGGATTTATGCACAAGCTCTTGCTGACACTTATGTCCATGGTTCTTCTTCTGTGGGCCTGCGGGAACCCGGACCAGCAGCCCGGTGATGCTGCCGAGGTGGCACAGGATTCCGGGGAAGCCGTCACGGAAGACCAGACAGCTTCAGTAGAACCCATGCAGAGCGTGGAAAGGCTCAGGGTCGCCACCACCACCAGCCTCTATGACACAGGACTCTGGGGGTATCTGGAGCCGATGTTCGAGGAGATGTACGGGGTCGAGCTGGATATCCTCTATGCGGGAACCGGAAAGGCTCTGGAGTGGGGCATGAGGGGCGATGTGGATGTGATAACGGTTCACTCGAAGGCCAGGGAGGAAGCATTCGTTGCCGACGGCTATGGCGTGGAGAGGGTTCCCTTCGCATACAACTACTTCCTCGTTGTGGGCCCCTCTGAAGACCCTGCGGGCATCTCCGGCATGAGCCCGGAGGAAGCCTTCACAGTTCTGCACGACATGGCCGGCCCGGTGTTCGTTTCCAGGGGAGACGATTCGGGAACCCACGGCAAGGAGAAGTCCATCTGGGTATCAGCCGGTTTCGTTTATGATGATGTACGGACCGCCGGAGAATGGTATGTCGAGGGCGGCAGCGGAATGGGACCGACTCTTGTCATGGCCGACGAGATGGGTGCCTACACCCTGACTGATATCGGAACCTTCCTTTCCTACCAGTCCGATCTCGCCCTGGTCCCCATCGTAGATCAGGGTGACGCCCTGCTTAACGTCTACTCAGTGATAGCCGTGGGCGGTGCGCGGGATCCGGAAATGGCCCGGAACCTTGTGGAGTTCCTTGTTTCCCCGGAAGTTCAGCAGTTGATCGGTGAATACGGTGCTGAAACCTACGGCAGACCTCTCTTCCATCCCTGCGCCGGAGAGGATTTCTAGAAGAAGAGGATGTCCCACCTGCTGGAGGCCGCAAGGATCGCCCTGGGGATGATACTCTCAGGCGACGGAGTCGTATACTCCATAGCTTTGAGGACCATGGTGATCGCGGTAAGTGCAACGATCATATCGTCCGCTGTTTTCATCCCGCTGGGAAGCATCATCCACTTCTCGAGCTTCACCGGCAGGAGACTGCTCGTGAGCATGATCCAGACGCTTTACAGCGTGCCCACCGTGCTGGTGGGCATGCTGGTCTTCCTGCTCATTTCCAGGGCAGGGCCCCTGGGGGGCATGAACCTTCTCTTTACTCCGGCGGCAATAGTGGCAGGTGATGTGCTCCTGATAGCTCCCATCATAATGGGTTTGACCATATCCGCCCTGGAGACCGGCGGGAGAGAACTCAGGGACACGGCCATCTCCCTTGGAGCAGGCAGGGGAAGAATGGTCCTGAAGGTCCTGTCGGAATCCAGACAGGCTATACTCACCGCCGTTCTCATGGCATTCGGCAGATCCGTCTCCGAGGTGGGTGTTGCGATAATGGTGGGGGGCAATATCGCAGGCTATACGAGAACGCTCACCACGGCCATCGTGCTGGAGGTTGGCAGGGGCGAAACCGCCTACTCCATCGCCCTTGGAATCATTCTCCTGATCCTGGCGATGGTGGTGAGCATATCCGTCAACACTCTGCAGCACAGGAGGTCCAGATGATACTGGAACTCCGGGGTGCCGGTCAGTTCAAGTCCGGTTCGAGGATCCTCAGCGATATCGATCTGCAGGTGCCGGAAGGGTCATTCTTCGTTCTGATGGGTCCAACAGGGTGCGGCAAGACGACACTTGTTCGGATCGCCGGGCTCATTGACAGGCCCTCAAGCGGCACTGTGGAGTATAAGGGGATCCCGGTTCCCGGGGGCGGAGCAGCCAGGCTTTCGGTACGGAGGGAGATAGTCACCCTCTTCCAGCGGCCAGTCCTCTTCAGGGGCACCGTGCGCTCCAATGTGGAGTGGGGGCTTCGGATCAGGGGCATCTCCGGCTCGGAAGCTGATTCAAGGATATCCGAGGCCCTGGAAATGGTAGACCTCCTGGATCTTGCGGGCAGGGATGCCTCAACTCTCTCCGGAGGCGAGCTGCAGAGGACAGCACTGGCAAGGGCACTTGTGATAAAACCGAAGATCCTCCTTCTGGACGAACCCACCTCATCCGTCGACCCGGGAATGCGCCGGAACATGGTCAGGAGGATCGCGGAGCTTCACTCCAGGACCGGCATCACATTCATCATGGCCACACACGATTTCACCGAAGCCCTCTCGCTTGGCACCACCGGAGCGGTTATGCGCCTGGGCTCCATCGAGCAGTCGGGATCCATGGACGAGCTGTTCCACAATCCCAGGAACCGCTTCATGGCATCATTCGTTGGGTTCAGGAACATCCACGCCGCGGATTTCCAGGGGAACAGTGCGTGTATCGGCCCCCTTGCCGTACTCCACGCCGGCAACAGGAGCGGTCATGGTTTTCTTTCCGTAAAACCGGAATCGATCGTCATCTCCATTGAGGAAGCAAAGACCAGCGAAAGGAACCGTTTCAGGGGCAGGGTCACTTCCATCCTCCGGGCAGGCTCTGTACTGGAAGTTGAAGTGGACTGTTCAGGCATACCTTTCGTATCTTCGTTGACGAAGGAATCGGTGGAGGAGCTTGGCATCGAGACCGGCAAAGAGGTATTCATCTCATTCAAGGCCAGCTCGGTGCACGTTTTCTGACGGGAGAGGATATGAAGTGTCTCCAGCTTGCAGGCGACGAAGCCCTGGGCAACAGGTTCATCGCAGGCTTGATGCCGGCCCTTGAGGGAAGGCCCGTGCTGGTGGCAGGGAGGGGGCCCGGCGGCAATATAGAGCTGACCTGTCCGGGCAGTTCGGGAATGCTGTCCGTCCTGAAGTCAATTCCCCCGTTCCTGGTAATTCTCAGGGGGACCCCTGAACTGGCCGCGCCGGTGATATGGTGCGGTCAGGACCCTCCGGAAGACCTGAGCAGCCTGATAATGTACAGGTTCCAAGGTGATGACCCGCATATGGACAGCGCAGGGATCATCGACAGAATCTTCCACCTCCTCCCACAAAGGACCGGGGAAGAGTGCGGGAAATGCGGGACCGATTGCCGCGGCCTGGCGGAAGCCGTCATCGCAGGATCCAGGGAACCCGGCGACTGCTTTTACTCAGCCGGGAAGGTTGTCGTGGAGCAGGACGGAAGGATGATGGAGATGGGGGAGTTCCCATCCCGTATGGTGGAGGGAGCCATCCGGGGTCTCCTCTCGTCACTGAAGGGATACCGGGAAGGTTCCGGGCTGATCATCCGACTCGAATGAACCTGCGCAAATGGATGGAAAAGGCCCCGGGATCACTCCAGGGGCCTTTCGAATAACCGTTCTGGACTACCTGACTATGGCCAGCCTTGTGGAAACGGTGCTGCCGCCTGAGGTCGCTGTGAGCATGTAGGTGCCCGAAGGAAG
This sequence comes from uncultured bacterium, assembly GCA_964387445.1. Classification (GTDB taxonomy): domain Bacteria; phylum Fermentibacterota; class Fermentibacteria; order Fermentibacterales; family JCC-6; genus Sabulitectum. Next base: position 2,622 of record CAYLXG010000040.1, on the reverse strand, counting down.
GGTGGAAACGCTTCTGTGAACTGTGCCGTAAGCCTGATGACTCCATGAGGCGACCACTCGTCCGTCGGTTCCGTACAGGGCCATAAATGCAGACCCCGACATATCTGAGGAAAGGGAGTAGGAGAGCACTCCTGAGACTGGATTCGAGGCAAGCTCCAGGGTCAGTCCAGGGGGAGGCACCGCTTCGCTGAAGTCCGCTGTTCCGGTGCTGTTCCCCAGGAAGACCCAGAGATTGGTGGCGTAGTTGCCCTGTATGATGTCCGGGGTTCCGTCCTGGTTCCAGTCATCGATCCAGACGGTGGTGTCCGTCTGACCCGAGGGCCAGGAGAAGGGTGATCCGTTCACGGTTACGGCGCTGTAGGAGTTGAAGTCGGGGCTGCCGATGGAACCCTCGTTCTCAAGGTAGTAGTTGTGGCCGTTGTCCTCGCCCACGACAAGGTCAAGCAGACCGTCGCCGTTCATGTCCGCCATGGTGGGAACGCTTCTCGACCAGGAGATATTCGATGTGCCCACCTGTACAGGGGTGTATGTGGTGAAAAGGTGGTCAGCCGGTGTGCCTGAGTTGATGTAAAGCCAGATGCTTCCCCCTGCAGTTATCTCCCTGCCCACAAGAAGGTCCAGGTCGCCGTCGTTGTCCCAGTCGAACATGAACGGTGCTGAGTTGGTGCCCAC
>CAYLXG010000040.1:0-1920 GCA_964387445.1 uncultured bacterium | reverse complement strand
GCATTCTGTAGTAGTTCACATAACCGTTCCGCTCGCCTACGATCAGGTCATCGAGTCCGTCGTTATTCAGATCCACAGCCTGTGGATTCGTTGCGCCGGTGCATCAACCGCTTGAGACGCTGATGTCCGAGCCGTCGGCCTGCATGTAGGTGTAGCCGCTGAACATTGGGGAATCGTTGGAGTCGGAGTTCTGGTAGTACCTCAGCTTCCCGCCTGAGTACTGACCAACTATAAGGTCCTTCAGTCCGTCTCCGTTCCAGTCGGTGACCAGGGGATTCGCGTGGCCCACTGATAGGGTTATCGGACTGCCGCTGTCCATCACCATGAAAGGCGACTGGTAATCAGGAGTGTACGCCAGCGCTGCAGCGCTGACCAGCAGTGAAGTCAAAAAGAGCGTTCTCATATGCCTCCTCAAGTTTCGGGAAACGATATGCAAATATGGGCTGATATCAGGAGCGGGGCAATCCTTGACCGGTGGCCATTTCGTGATAGTATATTGGCCAGACACCCGGAAAAACTCAGTGAAGGAGAATGTTTTGCGTAAGAACTCGAAGGAATTCCTGGCGAAGCTGCTCAAGGAGTCCAGCCCCTCGGGATACGAGAACTCCGCAGCGGCTGTCTGGCGTGAGTACGCCGGCAAGTTCAGTCACGAAGTAAAGGGCGATTTCCACGGCAACTCCTATGCCACCCTGAACCCCGAGGGAGAAGTCTCCGTCTACATGTCAGGGCACATCGACGAGATCGGGTTCATGGTTAAATCCATAACCGATGCCGGTTTCCTGAAGATCTCACCGGTGGGCGGCGTGGACCCCCATGTGGTGGCGGGTCAGCGCGTTAATGTCTACACGAAGAACGGGCCCCTGTACGGCGTTCTGGGCAGGAAGGCCATACACCTTCTCGAGGCCGAGGAGCGGAAGAAGGTCACCGAGATCAAGGACATGTGGATAGACATAGGGGCCAAGGATAAAAAGGAAGCGGAGAAGCTGGTTGAGATAGGCGACGTGGCCACCATCGCCGTTGGCTTCGAGAAGCTCCGCGGCTCCATCTACGTCGCCAGGGGCTTCGATGACAGGATCGGCGCCTTCGCCGTGGTGGAGGCCCTGAGGCTGCTTTCCGAGGAGAAGGGCTTCAGCCACAAGGTCACCTCGGTGGCAACCGTGCAGGAGGAAATAGGCGTAAGGGGAGCCATCACCAGTTCCTACGCCATCAATCCCCAGATTGGCTTTGCTGTGGATGTGACCCACACCTCGGACATGCCCGGGATAGACAAGGACCTCTTCGGTGACATCAAGCTCGGCGACGGCCCGGTGATAGCCAGGGGACCCAACATCAACCCCAGGCTCTTCGAGCTGCTGGTGAAGACCGCAGAGGAGAACAAGATACCCTACAAGGTGATCGCCGAGGCCAGGGGCACAGGCACCGACGCCAACGCCATTCAGCTGGCCCGCGGCGGCGTGGCCACCGCCCTGGTGAGCATTCCCAACAGGTACATGCACACACCTGTGGAAGTGGTTTCCCTGGACGATGTGGAGAACTGTGCCAAGCTCCTGGCGAAGACCATCGCCTCCATCAAATCCGCGGAAGACTTCATCATCTGACGGTTACTTTGCCGAAAAGCCCCCGCCGAGCGGGGGCTTTTCAGTATGAAAGAGGAAGGTATGGGTGAACTGTACGAGGTAATGGCCTTCGACACCAGGGTGGAGGCGGAGATAGCCCAGGGGCTGCTGGAAGAACAGGGGATCGAGTCCATAATACGGGCGGCCGACTGCGGGGGAATGCTCATGGGGGTATCCCTTGTGCGCAGGGGCGGCATCAAGCTCATGGTGGCGGAGGAAGACCTGGAGAAGGCCGCGGAAGCCCTGGAGGTCCTGGGAGGGGATAACGACTGAACTCAGGTCAGGCTACAAGCTGAAACTGTAG
>CAYLXG010000039.1:0-16840 GCA_964387445.1 uncultured bacterium | reverse complement strand
CTTTCGGCCTGGCCCAACCCCAGCAGCGGCGCCTTCTCCGTTGTGGCCCAGATCCCCCAGGGGGTCACCGGCTCAGTGGAGATCTTCGATGTATCCGGCCGCACGGTTGCCTCCTTCGACGCAGGTTCCTCCACCACCATGAACATCGATGAACCGGGCGTGTACTTCCTCAGGCTCACCACAAGCACCGGCGAAGTGGTCAACAGACAGATCGCAGTTGTGAGATAGGCCTTTCAGTCATGCGGGGAGCTCGGCTCCCCGCTTGACTTTCCATCCGTTTCCGGTTAATTTGCCCGCCGAAGCAATCCCCTGCAGCATCTCCAGAAAGGGTTTGAAATGAGCAAATGGCTTGTAACCGGAGGTTCAGGCTTCCTGGGAATCAACCTTATACGGGAACTTGTTTCCAGGGGGCATCAGGTTGTCTCCCTGGATATCGAGCCCTTCACCTATCCGGACATGAAGGACGTCATCGAGCACCACATCGTTGATGTGAGGGACAAGGCTGCTGTGGACAGGCACATGGCCGGTGTGGACGTTTTCATGCACGGTGCCGCGGCGCTTCCCCTTTACAAGAAGGCGGACATACTCACCACCAATGTAGACGGAACCAGGAACGTTCTTCAGTCCGCCCACGAGCACGGGGTGAACCGGGGCATATACATCTCATCCACGGCGGTTTACGGAATACCCGAGAAGCATCCCATATTCGAGGACGACCCCATGGTGGGGGTTGGGCCTTACGGATGCACCAAGATAGAGGCCGAAGGCATAGTGGGCGAGTACAGGAAGAAGGGGATGACCATCACATCCATCAGGCCCAAGTCATTCGTGGGGCCTGAGAGGCTCGGTGTTTTCGCCATCTTCTACCAGTGGGCCTCCGAGGGAAGAAGCTTCCCCATGATAGGCAGGGGAAGGAACCTCTACCAGCTTCTCCATGTGGCTGACCTCTGCAGGGCCATCATCCTCTCAGCTGAGAAGGAAGACACAGAGGCGGTGAACACGGAGTTCAACATAGGAGCCAAGGTGTTCTCCACCATGCGGGAGGACTACCAGGTCGTTCTGGACAAGGCCGGCTTCGGGAAGAAGATAAAGGAGTCCCCCGCCCACCTGGTGATCTTCGCCCTGGAGGTGCTTGAGTTCTTCAAACTGTCGCCTCTTTATCCCTGGGTCTACAAGACAGCCACGAAGGATTCCTTCGTGTCGGTGGAGAAAGCGGAGAAGCTCCTGGGTTTCACCCCTGAGTATTCCAACAAGCAGGCCCTTCTGGCCAACTATCAATGGTATCTGGACAACCGGGAGAAATTTCAGAAGGGCGGAGGCGACGGCGTTTCCCACAGGGTTCCCTGGGGCCAGGGGATACTGGGCCTGGCCAGGCACTTCTTCTGATGGCCTTCGTGAAGCCCGTGGCCGTGGTGGTTGGAGCCGCCGGGGGGATAGGGCTGGAGACCTGCCGGAAGCTCGTATCACAGGGTTACGATGTCCGGGGTATCGACAGGAAGCCTTTCCAGCTTGAGGGCGTTGAACCCGTGCTGCTGGACCTGGGCGACAGGGAGGGCGTAAAGCAATACGCCGCAAAATTCTCCAGGGAGATCCGCGCCCTGGTGGTTAGCGCCGCGGTCCACAGCACCCACCCGGTGGAGTACCTTCCCGACGGGCTGGTGGATTCCGTTCTTTCGGTGAACCTGGGGGATCACATCAAGCTCGTCAGGGATTTCCTCCCGGGGATGGCAGACGGAGGTTCGGTGATCGGGGTGAGTTCCATCGCTGCGTGCATCGGGGTTCCCATGTCCTCTCTCTACTCCGCTTCGAAATCGGGTCTCGAGGGGTTCTACGAATCGCTGAGGACCGAGATCTCATACCGGGGGATAAGGGTCTCCGTGGTTCATCCCGGCAATGTGAACACAGGTTTCAATGAAACCGGGAACACATACGAGCCGGTGGGGAACCCAGGGGTCGACGGCCATTATCGGGATGTGGTCAGTGGAATTGACAGCAGTCTGGGCATTCCCCCGGAGAAGGTGGCGGATGTCATCCTGCGGGTCGTTCGAAAGAGGAACCCCAGGTTCTGCTACCTGGCGGGAATGAACGCAAGGAAAGCAGGCTGGGCGAAGAAGCTCCTTGGTCGCGACCTTGCGATAATGCTCATGGCCAGGTTCTTCGGCTACCGCGGAAAACCCTGATACTTTCAGGGTGTCTCCGCCCACCTCCCTGCACTATACTTTTCATGACCGGGATGTTGTTCAGCCCGGCATGGATGGTACGGCAAGAGGGAGGATATCATGAGGATACTGTTGTGTTTGGCGGCCATGGCCGCGGTCTGTTTCGCCGACGGAACGGAAACGCAGACCGACTGGTCGGGGGGCCCGGGGACACCTGGCCCGGTTACCACCTTCGGAAGCGCCTACGACTGGGGCTCCGGGGTTAACTTTGCGGTTTCCGGGGAAATCACCCTGGACCTTGAGCACATGATCGACGAGACCGCCGATGCCCCAAGGTGGTCCGATGTGGGCGACATCGACGGCGACGGCGACATGGACGTTCTCGTGGGCGCCTATACCTCCGACTCGCTGTTCTGGTACGAGAACACCGACGGCATCGCGGAAACATGGGAGAGGCACGCTATCGGTTACGGCGACGGCCCCTCCAGGGTGCTTCTCTACGACATCGACGGCGACATGGACCTGGACGCCATGTGCGGTTACTTTACCTCCGATTTCGCGGCATGGTACGAGAACGACGGCTCAGGCGGCGGCTGGGTCCAGCACGACATCGACCTGGACCTGGACGGCTGCCGCGGCCTTGTCGTGGAAGACATCGACGGCGACATGGACCCCGATGTGGTCAGCGCTTCCTACAACGATGATTATGTATGCTGGATCGAGAATGTGGACGGCCTGGCCCTCACCTGGACAAAGCATATGATCGGCAGCTGCAACGGTCCCAGGGTGGAGGACGCCATCGACCTTGACTACGACGGCGACATGGACATATGCGCCGGAGTATACACCGCCGATTCCCTCGTCTGGTATCAGAACGACGGAGCGGGAGTATCCTGGACCAGGCATACCATCTCCGGTTCCTTCAATGGGGCCAGGGGAGGCTGGTTCAACGACTTCAACGGCGACGGCCATATAGATGTGATGGCCCCCTGCGCAACCGGCGACAGCCTGTGCTGGTTCGAGAACGCCGACAACACAGGAACCATCTGGACCAGACACTTCATCGACACCTATGACAACCCCTGGATGGCCAACACCGCGGACATCGACGACGACGGCGACTCAGACGTAATGGTGTGCGGATCCACCGAATCGATCTCATACTGGTACGAGAACGACGGCTCAGGCAACTGGACCAAGCACACCATCTGCGACAGGTATTCCGGTCCCATGTACGTGGGTGCCTTCGACATCGACGGCGACGGCGTGATGGAGGCCCTGGTAACCGACAGCTACTCCGACATCGTCGCCTACTATGACATCCTCAACGGAAGCGGCATGATGACATCTTCCATCCTCGACGCGGATGAGGACGCGGACTGGGAGTACATAAGCTGGACGGCGGACGCACCTGCGGGAACATCCCTGGAGTTCTTTGTCCGCAGTTCCGAGGATCCCGGCAGCATGGGAGAATGGTCCACGGCCATTACGACTTCCGGCACCTCGCTGGAGAGCTACACCACCCAGGGCGACAACTTCATACAGTACGCCTTGTGGCTGGGCACCGACGACATCACCTCCCTGCCGGTACTTCACGACGTGACCATAGACTGGCTGTTCGTGAGCGTGGAGGACACCTTCATCGAGGCTGACAGCTACAGCCTTGGAATTGTTTCCGGCAATCCGTCCACGACTGCTGTTCTGGGCTTCTCCCTTCCCCAGACCAGCTCCGTGGAACTGACGGTGTTCGACCTGGGCGGAAGGGTCGTGAGTTCCGTAGCCTCTGAGAACATGGAGCCGGGCTCTTACCAGGTAACGCTGGACGGCCTGGTGCCTGGCGCTTACTTCGTTCGAATGAATTCAGGGGAGTTCACCGCAACGGAAAGGCTAGTGATAGTCAGATAACTCTGGAGGGCTGGTGGGAAGGGCGGCGCTGCCGCCCTTCCCCTTTCTGGTCTAGAACGAAACGACCTTAACGGATCCCATCAGGGATCCGGAGGTGTAGCTTACAAGGAAAACACCGGAAGGAAGCCTGTTCACTGGAACGGAGAAGGAGTGGCTTCCCGGTGAGAGATCCCCCTGGAAAAGCGTTTCCACCGTTCTGCCGGTGATGTCGTGAACGGCGATGACCGCATCCCCGCCGGGGTGATCCACCATTACACCGCCGGGCAACAGGCTGATGACAGGAGGCAACTGCCCCTCTTCTTCGATGCCTGAGTACGTGGTGGAGATGTAGACCTCCACCGTGTCGGCGGATGCCGGGATCTCAGAAACGAAGACCTGGGTGTCGGCGCCTGTGTAGCTCCTGCTGTCCGGTGTGGACCACCAGCTGAACTCAGTGTTTGAGGTGGAGCCGGGGAACGGGTCTCCGGAATCTCCGCCGTTGGTGTTCTGCTCGAGGTGCCACTGGCCGTCCGCCTGTTCCAGGGCAACCAGATAGTGGCCGTAAGAGGTGTAGCCGGGGTACCACTGGTTGTCGTTTCCGCTCTGGGTCTCGTCGACATGCCAGATAAGCACTCCCTGTGAAGGAAGGTGCTCGTCCCAGCGGATATGCCTTCTGTTCTCAAGGAGGAAATACTGGTAGTTTGGGGACCCGCCGGTCCAGAGGCGGTAGGCTACGTTGGAAAGCTCGTACGCGGGAACCTGATAGGTCCCCGGAGTGGTTATGTCGATGTACTCTGTGGTGCCCAGCTCATGGCGGCAATAGGGGCTGAACTCCGCCGGGCTCCAGCCTCCGCCGTTGTAAACGCCTCCGGCCATGATGCCCCAGTTGCCTATTCCCTTGGAGTCATAGTCATAGTCGTAAAGGTCGGGAAGACCCATAACATGGCCGAACTCATGACAGAAGACCGCCGCCGACTTGTCCCCGGGGCTGCTGTTGTACTCGTTCTGAACGCTGAAGGCGTAGACTGTCACCCCGTCGAATTCCACTCCTCCCCCGGGAAGGCACCACATGTGGGGCCAGATCGTATCCGGGTTCCCGGTGAACTGCCCGGCGTACATCAGGTTCACGCCGTCCACATAGCCGTCCTGGTCGTTGTCGTACTGGGTGAAGTCGATGTAGGGGTCAACCAGTTCGCAGACCTCTTCAACGAGCCCCTGGCTGTTCTGGGGGTAGGAGCCCCAGCCGTAGTTGTTGTTCACATAGTACCCGTACTCCTGCGATACCCTGTTCCAGCCGGTGCTGCTGGGCCAGTCCACCGTTACCACGTCTATCTGCCCGAAGGACACGTCGAAGTAGTACCTCTTCAGGGAGAACGTGTCCTGGGCGAACCCCATGGAATCGAAGTACACCGCAGGGGTCTGGGCCTGGTTGTCGGAGAAATCCACCAGAAGGATAAGAACGTTCATCTGGTCGTCGCCCATTGCCTGGACCACAGGATTGCGCCTTCCGTAGAAGCCGTTGGGTGAGTCCACCCCGCGTTCCCTGGCTTCAGCATATGAAAGAACCCAGTCAAGGTGGTTCTCAGAGGGAGCGTCGAACATTCCCGGCGGCGGCGGAACGGCAAGGGCCGGGAAAGCGCACAGCATAAGGAATGCAACTGGCAAGTAAGCTGATCTCATGGGGCCTCCTTTTTTCGCGGGGTGCTTCAGGAAATATAATAGCAGCTGTGATATCGGTTCCCCGCCGGACAGGAGAGTTCCATGAAAGATCTGATGAGAACGGTAGAGGATAACCTTGCCCATGTGAGGGACGAGATCGGGAAGGCCTGCCTCCGGTCGGGAAGAAGGGTCGAGGAAGTTGAGATAATGGGGGTCACCAAGACCCACCCGCCTGAGTACGTTGAAGCGGCGATCCGATGCGGGATCAGGCACATAGGCGAGAACAGGGTGTCCGAGGGGGGGCGTAAGGTGAACGCCGTGGGCCGCGAAATGGCGGTCTTCCACCTGATCGGGGTCATCCACAGGAGCGAGGTCAGGCAGGCGGTAAGGGACTTCCACTGCATCGACGCCGTGGACCGGGTGAGGATACTGGAGGAGATCGTGAGAAGGGAAGCCTCGCCAAGGATCCTTCTGGAGGTGAACACCTCAGGCGAGGAGGCCAAGAAGGGGTTTCCCCCGGACGGAACCCTTCTGGAGACAGCCCTGGGCTTCGCCCTTGAGAACGGCCTTCAGGTGGATGGCCTGCTCACCGTTGGTCCACTGGGGGCAGGCGAGATCGGTATGAGGGAAGCCTTCTCCTCCCTGAGGGAACTCAGGGACAGGCTTTCCGCTTCACTCGGGGTGCCCCTTCCAGCCCTTTCCATGGGAATGAGCGACGACTTCAGCATCGCAGTGGAGGAGGGTTCCACCATAGTTCGCCTGGGAAGGATACTATTCGGACCCAGGGGCTGAATGAAACCTTGTCCGATTCCCGGGGTAGATACTTCAGGGAGTTTTCCCGGGGCTCACATTGTACGATATTCAGCCCGTTGGCGATTAACACACTGACGATCTAACGGAGGGGGCTTTGTGCGGGTAACTCCACTTGACATAAGAAGGCAGAGGTTCCGCAAGGGAATGCGGGGCTACGATCCCGGAGAGGTTGACGCTTTTCTGGAGATGCTGGCGGACGCCTGGGAGGAAACCGCCGAAAAGGCCGATAACGAGGCCAAGGAGCTGGAGGTGCTCAGGGCCAGGGCCAGCGATTTCGACAGGATGGAGGGCGCGGTCAGGGAAGTGCTGGTAGCCCAGCAGAAAAGCGCCGACGTCGCCCGGGAGGAGGCCAACCGTGAGGCCGACCTCATCATAAGGGACGCAGAGCTGAAGGCTCAGAAGATGCTGGACGAGGCGAAGAAGCGTGTCCAGATACTCACGGAGGCCATACGGGAACTTCAGGACCGTCGAATGGAAATACTTATGAAGATGAACTCCTTCATCGAGAACCAGAAGAACATGGTGAAAATGGAGGAATCCAGAATTAAGAGCGAGATCATTCCCGCTGAAGAGAGGCTTCCAGGAGAGGAAGAAGGGGATATGCCCCTTCTGGAGCTTTCGGAACTCTGACGGAGGAACAATGCCCCACCTTGCCCTGCTTGCACTGACCGCGGCCCTTTCCGCAGGTCTCGAAACCGAATCGTCCGCACCTGTCTTCACGGATTTCTACGCCGGTCTTCAAGCCGTGGAACTCCAGGGCTACGGTTCTGCCTGCATGTCCGGGGTTCTTCTCCCGGAAAGGGTCGAGATGATACCGGTACCGGTTGCAGGCGACATCTCGGTGAGGGTCGTTCCCGAAGGGGTCAGGTCACTGGGGGAGGCTCCCCCCATAGCAAAGTCGGTCTTCATGAACGGCGTGGAAACCTATGTTGAAGCTTCGGCGGCCGACCTTCCCGGAGACTGGGGAGAGGTGCTGGAGAGGGGGACATTCCGAAGAACGGGTTATGTCCGTGTACGGCTGAATCCGGTCATTTTCCGCGACGGCGAGCTTCTCACCGCTAACCTGAGGGTAGAGACCGATTTCGAGAACACCGCCAGGGGCGAAACCGTGGGGGGCTTCGAGGGGGACATCCTGGAAACCGTCTTCGGAACCTCCAGTGTGTGGAGGGAGCCCGTCGGCCGGGCCGATGAAAGCCCGTTCTGGGGAAAGCCATGGGCCAGGATACAGGTGGATACGGCCGGTGTCTACCACGTAACCGGAGAAATGATCCCCGAGGCGCTGGGAATGCCCTCTGCAAGCTTCGCCATGAGCACCGGCAGAGGAATGATGATGAGTTATGATGAACCGGCACAGGACACCTATTCGCCAAGGCCGGTCCCCATCCTTGTTGACGACGGCGGCGACGGCACCTTCGACTCGCAGGACGAGATACTCTTTTACGGCAGAGGCCTGTCCTGGTGGGGCGATCTCATGGGAGGGCACTTCAACAGCCAGTACGCCCATGAGAACACCTACTGGCTCACATGGGGCGGCCAGGGCGGTCCTTTCATGGAGGTCCTTGACGGTTCGGTGACCGGTGCGCCCTCGGCGGGAAGCAGTTACATCAACCGCCTGCACTACGAGAAGAACGAAACCCTGGCGCCTGTTTTTCAGGCCTTCCAGGACCAGTACGGCTGGCACAGGATAGCCTCATCGATACCCGCAAACTACAGTTTTTCCACCCCCGGCGTCACTGGCGGGGGGACCATGAGGCTGAGGTTCTACGTTGAGGACGACGGTTCCGGTATAGACGTTTCCGTTTCCGTGAACGGAGTTCACGCCGCGGATACCCTGATCAAAAAGAACGGAGAGGTCATACTCGATTTCCCGGTGGGTTCCTTCCAGAGCAGCGGGAACACCATGGCCGTTCAGTTCAGCGGCTCGGGTCACGTTGTCTACACCGACTGGTTCGAGGTCTTCCCTGAGACGGGCTACAGGAGCTGGTCCACCATGTGCCAGGTACCCCTGGACAGGATGTTCGCCCCCGGGGAGAGAACTCGGGTCACCTGGGCGCAGAACCTGGGCGGCAGCGCCTTCGCCTGCATAACCCTTTCCGACACCGCCGTGGCCGCTTTGGACCTGCCCGGGGGAAAGGATTTTGAGGTGCCCCTGCCCGAAGGCTGGGAGGAAGCGGTGCTGTGGGTCGTTCCAGGCGGATCCTTCCTGGAGCCGGTTTCAGTGACCCAGGCATCTCCGGGGAGGATAATGGAAACGCTCTCCTCGGCACGCACGGTATATGTGTACCCCGACCAGTTCGCCTCGGACATGCCCCTTTTCCAGAGGGGGCGTAACGACATCGCAATGGTGAGCCTCCAGGAGGTCTACGACGAGTTCAATGGGGGGGTGCGGGACCCTAATTCGATTCGGGCATTCTTTGACCATGCGATGGACACCTGGAGCCAGCCACCATCACAGCTCGTGCTGGTGGGCGACGGCCACTGGGATGCCAGGGGCTTCACCACCGCCAAGCCCTGCCTGATGGACATTATCGCCTATCAGTTCAGCGACGGCTCCCCGGTATGCTCCGATCACATCTATTCCTCCCTGACCTCCTACGGCCTTCCGGAGGCCGCGGTGAGCCGGATCCCGGTTTCCACCAGGACGGAGCTGCAGCTGGTGGCCCAGAAAAGCGCCCAGTACTCTGACCCCTCCCAGGAGTGCGGTACATGGCAGTCGGTCATCATCGGAGCAGCGGACGATGAGAGGTATCCCCCAAGCCCTTACTCTGATCAGCCTGGTCATACCAGGGATGCGGAGGAGGTGCTCACGGATCACATTCCCGATCATATGGTTCCCCTCAGGAACTACGAGATATTCTGGGACTGGAACAGCAGCTGGAAGAAGCCCGAGTGCAGAGCCGCCTTCATAGAGAACTGGAGCGAAGGCGCCCTCGCTGTGTTCTTCCTGGGCCACGGAAGCTTCGACCAGCTCACGGATGAGGGTCTCATGTACATCGAGGACACACAATCGATGGCCTGCGGCCCCAGGATGCCTTACGCATTCTTTGGGTCATGCGATGTGGGGCTGTTCCAGAACCCATCACATGAATGCATTGGCGGGGAGCTCATTACTTCCAGCACCGGAGGGGCAATAGTCTCAAGTGCCGCGGCATCCAAGACCGGGGCCAGTTCAAATGCAGGCTTTCTGATGTGCATGTTCGACATACTTCTCTTCGACGTTTCATATACCATCGGAGAAGCCCAGTGGCTTGGCATGATCAACCACGGAGCATACGGCAACGACAAGAGGTACATCATTTTCGGCGACGGCTCCCTCTTCCTTGCCCTTCCGGATTCCGGGATCGCCATAGAGGATTTCGAGCTGAGCACCTCGCAGCTTACGTCGATAGCCGGTTCTCTCGACCAGCCGGGTCTGGCGATGATCACCGCCTGGGAATCAGCCAGACCAGATTCATACTACACACTCAATCAGAGTTACCTTATCGAGTACTTAACCACTCCCGGGGTTTTCTACAGAGGGCTGGCCCCGGCGGAACCGGGATTCACCGCCTCCATGTTCGTCCCGGAGGTGGCTGTTACCGGGGAAATGGCACGGGTCCGCTTCTTCGCCCCTGGAGAAGGCGGAGGGGATCTGGTCTGCGCATACCCGATCGACCTTGTGTACGGCAGCGGATCCCCGGATGACTCCATTGGTCCGGAGATAGACATGTGGATATCCGGCTTCAAGGGAGCAGAGAACCCACAGGTTTCCGGGGAGGTTGTGCTGGAAGCCCTTCTCGAGGACGAGTCGGGAGTTAACCTGCTTCCCTACCCCGGCAATCAGCTGGCCCTTTACATCGACGACAGCCCGGTGGACATAGCGGACTGGTTCACATACCAGCCAGGCTCCTCCACCACAGGGGGCATCATATATCCCCTTCAGGAGCTTCAGCCAGGTGAGCATACACTGAGGCTTCGGGCCGCCGACAACCTGAGCAACCTGAGCTGGAGCGAGATGGACTTCACCCTTCTCGAGGACGCATCCACCGGGATATCCGACCTTTTCGTATACCCGACCCCGGCAACGTCGGTGATGGCGTTCAACTGGACCCAGAGCACTCCCGGTCCGGTTACCCTCTCCATCTACACTGTGAACGGACGGAGAATAAGGGAAATGGGGAACCTCCCCGGCGATTCCGGGTACAATCAGCATACCTGGGACCTCACCGATGAAGACGGCGACAGGGTTGCCTCCGGAGTCTATGTGTATGTAGTTTCGGCGGGAAATTCGAGCTTGACAGGTGTGGCCACGGTAGCCAGATGACAATACTGCCTATAACATAGGATACCGCACATAACAGGAGGAACAATGCGAAACCTTGTCTTAATCACCATTATTACGGCGATCTTCGCCGGCGTTGCCCTTGGGGCAACAGCCAGCGTCATCTGGCTGGACATCACCCCGGGCACCAGGGCAAACGGAATGGGTGAGTCTTTCACCGCCGTTGCCAACGACGCAACCGCTTCCTACTGGAACCCCGCCGGGCTTGCATTCGCCGCCCAGGAGAAGCGGGAGATCACCCTGCAGCACTCCAAGTGGCTCCCCCAGCTGGCCGACGACCTCTACTACGAGTTCCTGGGCTATGCCCAGCAGATAGAGGGCTGGGGAGGCGTAGGCGGGAACATCACCTTCATGTCCATGGGGGAGCAGCAGGAGATCGAGGAGGGAAGCGTGGATCCCATCGGCACCTTCTACTCCTACGGAGTGGCCGCCGACGCAGCCTTCGGAACTGAAGTGGCCCCCGGTCTCGCGGTGGGTCTCGGTCTGAAGTTCGTTTACGACCACCTGTACTACGAGGACAACGGCAAGGGAACATCCTTCGCCGCCGACCTTGGTGTGCTTTACAACGCGCCGTCACAGTCCTGGGGCGATGTTTCCGTTGGGGCAACCCTCACCAACCTGGGACCCAACGTGAGCTACGGCGGATCCAGCGAGAACAACCCCCTTCCCAGGAAGTTCAAGTTCGGCGCAGCCTACGTTCCCTTCGACGGGGAGCTTACCTCGCTGCTGGTGGCAGCCGATTTCACCAAGCTCCTGGTCAATGTTGAAGACGGCATCTCCGAAGAGATAAAGGAGAACAAGTGGGGCGCCGGCGCCGAGTTCTGGTACTACGACCTCCTTGCCCTCAGGGCCGGATACTCCCACGACACCGAGGGAGAAAGCACCATTTCCGGAGTAACCTTCGGTGCCGGCATCCATTGGAACGATTTCCAGCTGGACATGGCCTTCATCCCCGTTGACGAATCCCTCCAGGGCTCCGGCAAGTACAACCAGAAGTACAGCCTTACCCTCAGGTTCTAGTTAATGGGAAAAACCGCCGCCTTCCTTCTGCTTCTCACCGCATCGGTCATTGCGGCTCCCCCTGTACCTGGAAGCCCTGCGGCCGACGTGCCGGAGGGTGTTTCAGACGGGGTTCCCATAGTTACGGAGTCCGGTGTTCCCCTGACACTGGACGCGGACACCACCATCGATGTGTGCGTGATAAAGGTGGAGTTCCTTCCTGACTACACGGAGACCACCTCCGGGAACGGAGAGTTCGAGAGCAGCGCTTTTGAGGTCTCGGTGCTGATGCAGCAGGTGGAGGACTACTTCACCGATGTGAGCGGCGGAGTTCTCGAACTGAACCTGAGCCAGTACCCCGAAGAAGACGGCGCATTCCTCCTTGACCACCAGATGGCATATTACGGGGCCGACGACAAGAACTACCTGGGCCAGTGCCAGCTGATGCGGGACGCCATAGAGGCCGCCGACCCCGATGTTGATTTTTCAAGGTATGGAGCGGTGATCATCCTCCACGCCGGGGCCGGGAACGAAGCCGACATACTCGGCGACAGCCCCGACGACATACACTCAATGTTCATAGGCTCCGGCGACCTGGAGTACTACCTGGGAATAACCGGTGTCTCCACCGACGACGGCGTGATAATCAGGGAGGCCTCCATCGACCCGGAGAGGGAAGCCCAGGACAACTACGGCCTGAGCCCCCTGGGCACCATCGTGCACGAGTTCGGCCACCAGCTTGGGCTGCCCGACCTCTACAACACACTCGACGGAACCGTGGGTGTGGGGGGATGGGACCTGATGGGCTACGGGCAGTGGCTGATGAACGGATACTGGCCCTCGGCCCCCGGCGCCTGGTGCCGCATGGCCCTGGGCTGGGAAACCCCCCAGGTCATCGCGCCGGGTCAGTACACCGCCCAGGAGCGGGGAACGATCTACAGGATACCCCTTACCGCAACGGAATACCTGCTGGTGGAGAACCGCCAGCGGGACCCCGACGGCAACGGGCAGTGCGGTCCCCACGAGCGGGATTTCGGGCTGCCGGGGTCGGGGATACTCATATGGCACGTCGACCAGACCAGGCTGGGTGATTACAGGACCGCCAACCTTGTTAATGTGGATCCCCTCCACAAGGGAGTGGATGTCGAGGAGGCCGACGGGATACAGGACCTTGACTACGGGTTCCCCACCTGGTACAGCATCGAGGGAAGCGAGTACGATCCCTGGAAGCGCGACGGCTACGGCTGGGAGTTCACCCCTGAATCCACCCCGTCCACCGATGCTTCATGGGGAGGGTACACCGGTGTTTCCATAGAGGTGCTGAGCAATTCGGGCAATGCCATGGATTTCATTTATTCCCATGAGGGAACGGTACCAGGCTGGCCCTATGAGCTCTCCGGAGGAAGGTTCGGCCCTCTGTTGTGGAACCCGCCCTCGGGAGAGTACATCGTTGCCGTTCAGGGGAACGGTCAGGCAATCGCCGTTGATCCCCAGGGCGAGAACGCCATGCCAATGGGCAACAATGTGACCGCTCCGCCGGTTGTCTGCGAGATCGGCGGGGTCGAATACCTCCTTCTCTGCGAGGAGGACGGCGAGGCCCACATGAGGCTTCCCGACTGGACGGAAGCCCCGGGTTGGCCTGTGGACATCGGTGCCGAGGCGGTTCAGGCCATCTGTTCCCAGCCCCAGTCATCGGTTTACATCATAGCGGAGAACTCCCTGAGCAGATTCGAGCTCGACGGCATGGAGGCACCGGGTTCGCCAACTTCCTTCACTATCCCCCTTCTGGGGGGATGCGTGTTCCCCCACGAGGGTTCGCCGGGTCTGGTGCTGGCCTCCTCCGACGGCTCCCTGCGCAGGACCGGCCCCGCGGGAGGAACCGTGTTCGGCTGGCCGGTGCACCCCGGCAGCGAGGACATAACCCTTCCGGTGGCGGCGGACATCGACAGGGACGGAGAGATCGAAGTTGCAGCGGTATCCGGAGGGAAGCTCTGGATCTACGACGGCGATTCCAACCTTGAGCAGGGCCTTCCCGCCATGCTGGAAGGTGAAGCCCTCTCCGACCCTTTCCTGGCCGACCTGGAGGGAGACGGATACCTGGAGGTCCTGGTGGAGACCACCGTGGGACTTGAAGCCTTCACCTTTTCCGGGACATGCGTTTCCGACTGGCCCTGGGAGACCGAAACCGATTCGCTGGTTTACGACTACCGCAGGTTCACAGGCGGCATCGGAGGCAGCGGTTTCGTTCTGGCCCCCCTTCGGGACGGCAGGGTTGTACTCTGGAACGATGGCGATACCTGGGCATTCGGCGACGGCATCCTCGGCGCCCCGGTCCTTCACAGGTTCCAGGGAGAAGAGGTCCACAGGGTGACGGCAATGGCCGCATCGGGTTCCATGGGGGCTTTTTACACTGACTTTTCACCCCAGGGGTGGCACACCGGGCTCGACCGCTGCGGCGAGAGGTGCTGGTACGGCGATGACCTGCCCCAGCTCCAGGGCTCCGGTGAGCTGCTGGATGTCGAGACTTTCTTCGTATGGCCCAACCCGGTGACGGATGACCTGGGCTATGTGAGGTTCCTCCCGGGAAGCGATTCTACCTACGAGATAAGGATCTTCAACGTGGCCGGGGAACTGGTGGACCTGTTCAGCGGTAATGCACAGGGAGGCGCTCCCTGGGAGGTTCCATGGAGCACGAAGGATCTGGCCCCGGGGGTCTACTATGTCTGCCTGGAGCTGACCTCCGGCGGAGTGTCCGCCGAGGCCCTCTTTCAAGCGGCGGTGATAAACTGATGAGAAGAACACTGATCCTCCTGACCGCAATATCCGTTTTGACCGCGTCGGCAGCCGACAAGGGGACAGTGCTCCGTTCAGTGGTGCTCCCGGGATGGGGTCAGATGCACGCAGGGCACACCACCAGGGGAACCGTGTTCATGGGCCTGGAAGCCGGGATATGGACCGGAGTGGGGATATCCTACCTCCAGGGCATCTTCTCCCGTGACGACTACAGGAACCTGGCAATGGAGGAGGCGGGTATAGACGTGTCCTCCAGGGACAACGACTTCCAGAACGATGTGGGCAGCTTCTCCAGCAGCGAGGAGTACAACGACTACATCAGGAGCCTTGCCAGGTACTACTACCCGGATGATCCCGAAGCCCAGCAGGAGTATTTCGACCGCAACGCAAGGTACGGAGCCGACGGCTGGAGCTGGAGCGGGTCAGGGGCAAGGGAGCGCTACTCCGACGCCCTCCGTGACAGCAGGGAGTGGTTCCGAAGGACCACCTACGTCGCCGCCTTCGCCCTGGTGAACAGGGCGGTGAGCGCCATAGACGCCTCCCTTCTCGACCCCTCCGAACCGGGGATATACACCGACCTGGCCTTCCCCGAGAGCGCCGACTTCTCCTCCGTGCGCTTCACCATAGGAGCGAGGTTCTGATGGGCCTTCTAACCGTTATTCTCGCGCTGCTCTCAACCAGCAGGCTGGGCATAGACGGCACATTCCACTATCCCGAGATACAGCAGATGGACCTTCGCCACGACCCGGCGAACCTTCCCACCGGTCCCCTTGCCGGCAGGGATGCCCCCCACCAGGTGGGGGACACCATCAACTTCTGGGCAATGGACGAGAGCGGGCCGGTCCCGATGTTCTACCTCACCAGCGCAACCTGCCGGCACTCCGGGGATCTTTCATACGTCTTCGTGGAGGACACCCAGTGGGAGATAACCTTCGACCAGGAGGCGGTGGATGTCCTGGCCGCGGCCCTTGAGAGCGAAAGCGGCATCATCGCAACGAACTCCAGGTACTTCGGGGACATCCCCGACCTGATCGACGACGACCCCAGGGTCTACTTCCTGGTTCTCGACATTCGCGACGGCTACGGTGTTGCCGGGCAGGACTGGTACATAGCGGGCTACTTCAGCCCCTACAACATGTTCACCGAGTGGGAGGCCCGTAACTACTACGGAGGCCATTCCAACGAGGTGGAGATGCTCTATATCGACTGCTATCCCGGCCTGATGGAAGACGCCACCTACACAGCCAGCCACGAGCTGGTGCACCTCATTCAGTACGGCATCAAGCCCTTCAGCGGCGAGGAGCTCTGGGTGATAGAGAACCAGGCCCAGACCGGCACCTACCTCTGCGGCTACCCCGCCTTCCAGGTGGAGACCTTCCTGGAGGTTGGGGGTGTGACGCCCATCAAGTGGACCGGTCTTGCGGACCCTGTGGAGTACGTGGCGGGATACGGTTCCGGATTCCTCTTCTTCTCTTACCTTTTCGAGAACTACGGGGGAGAGGATTTCATCTGGAACAGCATGCATTCCTCCACGAAGGGGGTGCAGGGGGTGCTGGAGTCCATCGAAGCCGCAACCGGACAGACCGCCGACCTCGACGATATCCTTGAGGAGTGGATGCTCTCCTGCTTCATAGACGACCCGTCCATAGGCTACGGCTGGGAGGCCTTCAGCATAGCGGACTACGACACCGTGAATCCCGGGAACAGGCCGGGGCTGGACTACTCCGGAATAGTGGACTATACCCCCTGGAGCGATCCATGGCACGACCTTCTGGGGTTCCAGGGAGAGTACTACGACATCTCCCAGGGGCTCTCCGGCAGCCTTCGCGCCGAGGGTACCGGAATAGGAAGCCTCAGCGCCTGGCTCCTCCAGGGCGGGAACCTCACCAGGCTGGACACCGGAAGCGCCTACGACGTTGCGGTGGACTTGGCCGACGGTGGCACTCTGATGCTTCTATGCAACAGCTTCGCCGGCCTTTCCATGAACGTGCACGCAGGCTCCGTGGGGGGCGCCGGCACATTCGCCGTGTTCCCCAACCCATGCCTGGGGGACCTCTACTTCCAGTTCACCTCCACCGGGGAGCCGGTCACCCTGTCGGTGTTCGACCAGGCGGGAACCCATGTGGAAACGGTTACCCTTCAGGGTCCCCAGGGGGAGCCCGTAGTCACCTACCCCGGGGCTTCGGCCCTTCCGCCGGGGGTTTTCTACTGC
>CAYLXG010000038.1:16575-17080 GCA_964387445.1 uncultured bacterium | reverse complement strand
ATCAGCGGATCTCCAGAGGGGCTCGCCGGAATCGCCGTCAAACAGTGCTAAGAACATCGCCGAAGGGGTGTTGGCCCATTCAGAGACGGTTCCGCAGACCAGCAGGTCCCCGCTGGAGGTTTCCCTTACTGACCGGATCTTCGGGTAGATCTCGCCGGGAACATCCCCCATGTCAAGCAGGTAGTTCGTAGTCAGGTGGCTGTGCCACAGCATCTCTCCACGGTCTGATATCCTGGCGATATAAGTGCCGGTGCTCCAGCAGTCGGGGTGGCTCACCGCGGCGAAGTCACCTGAATCAAGCCAGTATCCCGTAACCGCGTTGTCGAAATCGTCGGTTCCCGCCAGGGGACATGACCAGAGAGTGTCACCGGCTTCATCGAGACAGCTCAGCCACTGCTGCGCTCCGTCTCCGTAGAAGAAGCATAAGCTCAGCCCGGCTCCTGCGCGGTTCACGCGCTATTCCTGAGACTACCGACAATCTCTTCCCGCTGATTGCCACAGGGGG
>CAYLXG010000038.1:0-16565 GCA_964387445.1 uncultured bacterium | reverse complement strand
ACCTTCTTCGATCCTTATCCCCCAGTGGTCCCAGCTGGTGAGGTTACCCTGTGTCACAGGACCGCTGAGAAGGATAAGAAGCTCCCCTGCTGTGTCACCGTGGGCGCCATATGGCCTGGGCATGCCCCAGTCCGCCGTCTCCAGGAGCACAGTGTCCTCCTGGATCAGCTCCAGGTTCATGGACCCCTCTCCACCTGTTCCGGTGGATAACAGGCCGGCGCACAACGCCATCGCAGCGAACGATAAAGGGTTCATCCGAAATGCCTCCTTATGAGATGCTCAAGGGCCATTGCCGCGTCAGCAACTATACTGAAGTCCACTATATCGAGATCGTCCTTCGGGGTATGCGTTATCTCCTGAGAGTCGATGTTGTCTATGAACCACATGGAGGACACCGCAATTGCGGGGCACCCCTGCTGAACGAAGATGCTGTGGTCCCCCTGCACCCACTGTACCCCCTCCGAGATCCCGGGGTGTTCACGGAAAAGCTCTTCGCAGGTGTTCCTCACCGGTTCGGGAACTTCGAAGAAGGAAAAGGATGTACCGCCCTCTTTATAACCCGCTCCGTCTATGTTGATGTTCAGCATGATGTTCCCGAAAAGCCCCTGATTACTCCTGAGGTAGTCCATCTGCCCGGGAACGGCATAGTAGTCCTCACCGTTGAACGCAGCCAGCTCAATGACGGAGTCTCCCCTGTAGTCTTCCAGAAGCCCGGCCAGTATCATCAGAATTGTCACTCCAGTTGCATTGTCGATAGCCCCCGGAGTACCCTTCTTCGAGTCTATGTGCGCCGTGATCACCACTCTTCTGGACATGTCCCGGCCCTTCCTGGCCACAACGTTGTAGGCCTTCGCAGGGATCCTCTCGGCTCGGGATTCAAGGTGAACAGTTCTACCGGCCAGGGAAAGGAGCAGTCTGCCGGTCTCTTCAGTGGTGTAGACCGAGGGAATATCAAAGTCCCCGTCCTCTATCATCGGGAACGGATACACCCCCCCGGCCAGCGAGGCGTTCCTGCCGGTGGCGGTAATTATGGCAGCCGGCTTCCTCTCTTCAAGAAGTGCCACGATTCGCCTGTGCTCCTCTGGGTTGTAGAAAACGAAGTTCTTGGGCATGAGCTGTTCCGCGGCGATATCGCCGGAGAGAAGCAGCACCTTCCCTGAAAGATCGATGGTCTGAAGCTGCTCATAACTTGCGGCACTTACAAGGGGAGCTTTCACTGAGCAACCGGGGGAATATGGACTGGGCAGCACAGGGAAGGTCCTCTCCCCTATGGTAAGCTCGGCTCCGTGCTCCTCCCAGTCGATGACATCAAGTTCGGAAACTTCGGTACGCCAGCCATGGGAATCCACAACGTCGCGGAAAAGCCTGGTGGCCTTCCTGTTGCCGGGGCTTCCCACGCTTCGGTCTTTGATATCCGCGCACAGAGCCTTCATGAAACGCTCTGTCTCTGAGACAAGTCGATCAGTGTCCATATGGTCCGTTCCTCTTCGCATCCCAGGTAACTTCCCAGCTTTCATGGAAATAGTAACAGGGCTTTCTACTTACCGCACTTTTTCCTCGCCTGCATACCCTTCACGGCTTCGTACGAAGTGCCTGCGAGAACGAATATCCCCAGGATCAGACCTCCCCAGCCGAGAACCACCCTCCAGAAACCTCCTTCGATCCAGTGCAGGGATGCACCTGCTCCGATCAGGCAGAGAACGGCGAACAGGGCCATTCCCCTGATCATGCCCCACTGTGTGTAGCCGCAGTGGGGACAGGTCCACTCATTATCGGGGATCTTCTTTCCGCATCCCTTGCAGGGCTCAAGTTTCCCATGTGGGGAAGAGCTTTTGGAACCAGCGCGAGGCGAACCTGACGAACCGGTGCGAACAACCGTTCCGCACTTCGGGCACCTGTGGTTGGGAAAGTCACCCTCTCCACCGACGAAGCCGCATCCCCTGCATCTGATGCCCGAGAGCAGCACACCGCAGTGGGGGCATTTCCTCGTTGACCTGGTTACAGTGCCTCCGCACCTGCCGCAGGTATACACGCCGTACACGGAGCCCTCAGTTCTTCAATTGCAGCAGAAGGGGACTGCTGAAACGGTTCACGGTATCCACGGTGACGGTCACTCCTTTGGCTTCAGCTTCCTGGAAAGGGCGGCAAGCCCGCCACCCACGGTTATAAGGGACATTATCGCCCCGCCTGCCAGTATGTTCTGTATCTCGGCATACGCCCCTGTGCCCTTCAGGGCATGGGAACACATTATGATGGTGAAGCCCCAGATGCATGCGTTAACGATGACAGCCACCGAAACAGCCGCTGATGATCTTGCCATAAGCTATCCTGCCTTTCCTGTCCTGGCAGCATGCCCGTTCACAACTGCCACTTAAAAAGAACGTCATCTTCATTAGCCCTGATTCCCCCGGCGGAACGGTACAGCTCCATTGCCGGGACATTCCCTTCGTTGGTCATCACGAATGAAGTTCCGCATCCCTGTTCCTTCCCAAAACGGAGGAACTCGCGGATCAGCCTTCTGGCCAATCCCTTGCGCCGGAAACGTTCAGCAACATCGATGGAGTAAAGGAAGAGCATGGGAGGCTTCTCATCCCATCTCCTTAAAATGTAACCCACTATCTGCCCGGCGTGCTCTCCGTCAGCCTCAGCGGCTAGCATTATGCTTTGCGGGTCCTCAAGGAACTCCTTCAGATCCGGGCGTGCCCCTGCTATTTTCCAGAAGAGCCGGCAGTTTTCCTCTGCTTCTCCAAGGTCTTCAGCACCCAGTCTGGCAATGCTTACTTCCGCTGCGGAGCAATCTCTAGTACTTCTGTCCTCCGGTTCAGGACTCAAGGAGGCACTCCCTTCAGTGCAGTCTCTTCGTCATGTGTATGTCCTCAGGTTCGAGCTCGAAAAGCTCCGGATTCAGCTCTTCAGCCGGCGAGAACCCCAGCTTCATGTAGAACTCGACCGTAGAAGCAGTTGAGATGGATGTAAGGTATATGGTTTTCCTTCCCTCCGTTGCTGCCTTCTCAAGAACCCTCTCAGCCAGCATTCTCCCGATCCCTCTGCCTCGATGGCCCCTGCTCACGTGAAGGAGCGACAACTGCGCGGCTGTCTCCGTAAGATGAGAGCGGTATACCGCGAACCCGACCAGTACTCCATCATCGAACGCGCCCCACATGTTCCTGAAGCCGTCGGCGATGGGCAGCCATTCCTTCAGTTTTTCCGCTATGTCCCACTGATCCACCCGCCAGTCAACTTCCATCGTTTCAAGCGACTGGACGTTCGACCTGTAAATCTTCGTGACATGCTCGGTCCTGTCTATCTCAGCTAACCGGTGCGTCTCCGTGCTGTCCATCCGTCTGATCGTAATCAACAGGCCTCCCATTTACTGAAACACGATGATTCTGCATCAGGGATATCATCCTCAGCCGCACCGGCTGAGGCAAGGGCTTCTCTGCTAAGATTGACAGCAGAAAACATTTACTCTATTATTTAGAGTACTCTATGAAAGGAGATTGAATTGAAAGCTGAGACACTGAATTCCGACATCGGTTACGTGAAGGGTCTTGTTGACAGGGCCGACGAAGGGGGAATGGCCGCATCCATCTACCGGTTGTGGGCATTCATCTGTCTTGTGGGGTTCGCCATGGTGGACCTGCTCCCTGGGTATGTGGGCGTGTTCTGGGCGGTGGCGGGGCCCGCCGGCGGCATCCTCAGCGGTTTTCTGGGGAAGAGCTCCGACATCACCAGGGGACAGCTCGACAGAAAAACAGGGGTGAAACACATCCTCCACTGGTCGGGAATGCTGGTCTTCATCGCGCTGGCGGTACTGCTGGCCGCTACGGGAAGGGTAGAAGGGGTTCTGCTCAGCCAGGTGATCATACTCATCGTAGCCTTCGGATGGTGGACCGCCGGGGTGCATTTCGACAGGAACTTCCTGTGGATATCCGCGGTGATGGCTGCGGGTTACACAGCATCCCTCTTTCTGCACAGGTTCGTCTGGGTCGGTACCGGTATCCTGATGTTCCTGGCGCTGATGATCATGGCCCCCAGGAAAAGGGTCACCCGTGCCTGATGACGGAAGCAGAATAGCTGAGGCCCTGGGCGGGATAAGCACTCTTCTCTCCCACAGGACCAGGCTCGGTATCTGCGTGCTCCTGTCCAGACACTCGGCGATATCGTTCAGCAGGTTCAAGGAACTTCTGGGGGAAACCGACGGCAACCTGGGGGCTCAGCTCCGGAAGCTGGAAGACTCGGGCCTGATCTGTGTCAGGAAGGAGTTCCTGAACAGGAAGCCGGTGTCCTGGTACTCAATAACGGAGAAGGGCAAAAAGGTCCTTTCAGAGCATCTCGAAGCTGTGCTGAGCCTGGCCGAAGAGGATCCCGGCTCAGGGAAGGAGAACCGATGAATGTGGAGATGGCCGCCGAACACCTGAGGAAGTGGCAGGATGTGCTAAGACTCAGGGACTGGGACATCCGACTGGAAACGGTTTCAGTACCCTGGAGGAAGTCCGGCGATGTGAAGATCGACCGCGACAACAGAATGGCGGCGGTGCTCCTGCACGAGAGCATACCCGATGAACACCTGGAAGAGGTCATAGTCCATGAACTGCTTCATCTAAAGGTGTATGGAATGGATCAGATGATCGAAAGCCTGATCCAGCTTCTCTACCCCGGCGAGGATGATCCCGGCCGACTGT
The DNA here is from genome assembly GCA_964387445.1 of uncultured bacterium. GTDB lineage: Bacteria > Fermentibacterota > Fermentibacteria > Fermentibacterales > JCC-6 > Sabulitectum. The sequence continues at coordinate 11,880 of CAYLXG010000038.1, read as the reverse complement.
TCGCCATGGATTCCTTCATGCTTGAGCTTGAATCAACGGTGGAAGACCTCACAAAAGCGCTTCTCACCGCGGGTGGAAAACCCCGAGAGTTCTGGTTCAAGCGGGTCGACCGGCAGATAGAGGAGGAACTGAAGGGCAGGTAAGCCGGAATGGTCAGGGACCGGCCCTGTTCAGGTCGAAGTCTACAATGGCGTAGCTCCGCGGTGTATGGCCCTCGTAGTCGAATGAGGAAACGGTCAGCACCGCTGAACCCGGTGAGGGGCAGTGAATGGTGATGGGCCTGTTCTCCCTGGGAAGGGCCACGATGGTTCGCCAGACTTCGTTGCCCTCCATGTCGTACCTCGAGATGAACACATCGGAGTCGAAAGGCGGCATGAAGAAACCGTCGGGCCTTTCCAGGCCTGTATACCCGGCAACGGTAACCCCATTACCGTCCGCTGACAGCAGGGCTCCCGCCCCGTGATAAAGCAGCGAGTCAGTGACGGAGAAAAGCAGGTCACCCCGGTTGTCGAAGGCCACCAGGAACATGAAGGTGTTCATACCGTACTTGTCCGTAACCCCTGTAATGGCAGCCCCTCCGTCGGGGAGAGGGCAGGCATCGGTTACGGATATCATCGGGCCTCCACCCATCTCAAAGCTCCCCTGGAGAACCGTTTCGCCCAGGGAATCGCACCCAAGCACCCTCCATTCCCCGGAGTTCTCAGAGGCCTCGAACACTGCGATGCATCCGCCCCGGTGGTCTGGTTCCACGATCCCGGCAAGCTCATCCATGTAAGTAACGATGCCCATGTCCAGGGACCACATGACCTCCTCTCCCCTGCTGCACAGGAGCTGATGGGAATAGCCCTCGTCGACAGGTGTGGAACCGAATGAGAACTCGAACCGTTCCGGAGGGTGTTCCGTGATCCAGGAAGAGAGTACCACACCTTCAGGATCATAGACATAACGGGTCACGAAGGAGTCGGCAGCAAGGTCCAGATGGTAGTTCCCCGCCTCATCCATCCGGCAGTCCAGCGGGTGCACTTCTCCCCCGGTTTCCGCAACCGTGGACCATCCTGAGGCCGAGAACAGCACGGCCAGTACGCACACTATCACCACAACTCCCCCTTCCAGCTATCGCAGCACGCAGAGACCCACCGTCTCCACAGCACCGGTGCTCTCCATCCTGCAGAGGTATATCCCAGGCGATACGCTTTCTCCTGATCCCGTCGTGCCGTCCCAGGCAACAGAGTGCTTGCCCGCTTCCATTGATGAAGACACCAGGGAAGCCACCTCCCGGCCGGTCATGTCGTATACCGAAACGGAAACCATGCCAGGCGACGGCACGGTGAATGAGACCGAAGTGAAGGAGCTGAACGGGTTGGGTGCAGCTCGAAGGCCGAGTCCGGCAGAGGGGCCGAACTCGATGCCGGTTCCGTTAACGGTGAACGAGATGGTGTCCGCAGCCGCCGGGGAGCCGTCGAAGTAAGAAGTTACGATCAGCTGGTTGGATCCCACCGCCGCGAACAGGTCATCCAGGTAGGTGTACTTCAGGCCGGTGCCGAAGGCGTAAAGGTTGCCGTCGGTTCCGGCTATGTACATCACGCCGTCCACTATGGAGGGGCTTGAGACTATACCGTAGGGGCCGGAGGCGGTCTGATAGCTCCAGATCACCGAACCGTCGGTGATATCGTACGCGAACACATGGGCGGTCTCGTCGTAATAGTTGCTCCCCTCGCCGAAGAACACCACCCCGTCGGCAACCCCGGGAGATCCGTGTATCACCCCGGGCACCGTCCAGACGAAGCTTCCCCCGGCACAATCCATGGAGTGGAAGGAATCCACCTGGTCGCCGAAGTAAAGCCTGCCGTCGTGGTATGCCGGAGTGGCTGAGAGGTAGGTTCCGGGGGTAACCGCCGTTTCCCAGATAACGGCACCGGTGGAGGCGTCGAAGGCCCGGGCGTAGCTGTCGTTGCCCAGGATGTAGATGTCGCCCTCCACTATCACCGGCGAAGAGTCCCAGTAGCCGCCTGTGGATTCGTCGTTCTGCCAGACAATGGAACCGTCATTTATGTCAAATGCATACAGCGGTCCCGTGTATGTGGGCATGTAGAGCTTTTCGTCCCAGATGGTGAGGCAGCTGGCGGCATAACCTGGAACGCTTACGGACCACTCCACATCTCCCGTGAACCGGTCAAGGCAGTACACCCATGTGCTGTTGGAACTCCATACCGGCCTGCAGTTGTAGACCCAGTCGGAATCAACGGCCGGGGTGCTTGCGGCGGAGGTGGCCTGACCATTTGCCCACACCCTCTCCCCGGTGACTGCATCCAGGCACCAGAGGGAATCACTGGAGGTGTAGAGCAGCCCGTCCTTCACCGTAACGGCGTCGTCGGTGTACCCCGTCCAGTAGGTCCACAACACCTCGCCGGTTGCCGCATCAAGGGCATAAAGGGAATCGCCGGTGGAATCCTGTGGATAATAGACCACGCCGTCCACCACAACAGGTGTGGGGAACTCGTGGTGTGTGCCGGTGACGGGAGCGGACCACAGGATGGTGTTGTCCATAGGAGCGGGAGATTCCGAGTAACCCCTGTGCAGGTCGTCGGCCATGTAGGTGTACCAGTCGGTGGACAGCCGGGGGATAACAAGGGAGGGCTGACCATTAAGGACGTAGTGAACCGAATCCGGAAGAACGTCATCGTTCTCTGCGATGGCCCGGACCGTCAGCCAGTTGCCGTCGTAAACCCCTCCATCTTCCGGGGAAACTATCTCAACACCTGTAAAAGCAAACAGGAACGCGATGAGAGCGGATATCACAGCCACAGGAGGCTCCTCTCGAGAATGAAGGGTGGATCTGCCACTGCCTGTACCATATCCTCAATCGCTCCGGGGAAACAGACTTACCGCCGGCGCAGACGGATTCACCAGATGAGGTTTCAGTCACTACTCAGCAGAGAACAGCGCTTATGGCATTCCCCTGCTGCACCAGTCCCCATACTCCAGAAGGGTGTTGCTCTTATCGAGATAAACAAGCAGGGCAATCCCGATGACCCCCGCAAGAAGGGCGATGACCCCCCAACGCCTTGCTGCGCGTGGAGTTCGCAGGAAGAATATCTGAAACAGCCCAGCCAGAGCCACGGGAACGAATACCGCAAGCCCCAGGTACGGGCTGAAACCGGTGTGACCGGAATCATTCTGAACCGTGTAAGCCACGATGCCCGTAATCGCGGCAAGACCGAGAATCGCGGCGGCCATCAGAATGCTTTTCATAACGCGCACTTTCATGAAGACTTATCTTTTCACTGCTTTTATCAGTGTCGCAATTGGCTGACCGAATGTATCCGACACGCCGCCATTCGAGTCCATCCATCTGTCCACAAGGGGCTGAGGCTCCCAGACTGAGCACCCTGAAGACTCCAGCGCCTGAACATAGAGCTCAGGTTCCCAGGGGAACAGGGGAACCTCCCATTGGCCGAAATCGAAGGTATCCGATGCCATGTCCAGTGAGAGGACCAGCTTCCCTCCAGGGCGAAGGGATCCTACAATGTTCTCAAGGGCCTTCGCCTTATCCTGCACGTGCATGAAAGTGAGAACGCTGTACGCAATGTCAAAGCCGCAGGGGCGGCGGAACTCAGAAATGTCACCCAGGATCAGCTGTACATTGGAAAATCCATTCAGCCTTGTCTCAGCCGCCTCTATCGTCAGTGGTGAGATGTCCAGACCTGTGAAGCTGCGGCAGCCTTTTTCAAGCAGCTGGAGCGCCAGCCGTCCCGTGCCAACCCCTGCTTCAAGCACATCCTTGCCCCTGGGATCACCTATTGCATCCCAGAACGGGGGTCCGTCCCACCGGGCCATGTATGACAGAGCATCCGGAGGATCGTTGATGTCGTTCCCCATCAAAGCCAGCCGGTCGTAGTGTTCCCTGGCAGTGAGTACGGGCTTCTTTCTCATTACCTGCGGAAAGATCGTTTCCCTAGTGAAGCAGCACTATGCTTCGTGTGCAATCCGTACCCTCCGACTCAAGGCGAACAAGGTAAGCTCCAGAGGGCAGCCCGGCGATGGTCACCTTACCATGATCCTCAAGCTCACCGGGACCGATGCTGCGGCAGAGGTGACCGGATATGTCATACACCGATAGTCTGGCGCTCCGGCCATCTGGTATGGAATACACGAGATTCATGGAGCCAGTGCTGGGATTTGAGGTGCAGATCAGAGAAAGCTCATCCACCCTGGTGCTGGTGCCGGCAGATGAAGAAAAAGGCATCCATGAGATAGATACCTGCTGCAGCTCCGGAGTAGAGTCACCGTTCGTGCTGGCCAGGATGACCCTGTATTGACAGTATCTGTGGCCATCGGTCAACAGTTCAGAAAGGCTGCCGGGCTCGTTGACCGGTTCGGACCATGATCCCATACCGGCGGGATCGCCATCCTCCGAACTCCGTACCTGGAACCACAAGTCGGTGCCCTCCGGCTCGAACGATGACCAGACAATGTCATTCCAGTGAGCTTCCTCGCCGGTATCGAGGATGGATGAATCCAGATATCCCTCGGGAGGGAATCGGAGGAGGTCGAACCAATAGGCTCCCTCACCGTTGGTGCAGGCGACATCCGGGTTCCCGTCCTGGTTAAAGTCGGCAATCGCACTGCTGGAGATGTAGTTTCCATAGTCCCCGGTCTTTATCAAATGCGCCAGCCAGTCGGATCCACCAGTTCCGGGATTCTCCATCCATACCATTCCCGCTCCAGGGTCCGTCGCCCAGGATGTGGCGGTGAAATCCTGATCTCCGTCACTGTCCAGATCCAGGATATGTATGGATGATAGCCATGGCTGAGTGGAGTCGAATCCCTTGAGTAGAATGTATGTCCACCCACTTCCGTCATTCCTGAACCATGCTGTGCGCCATATAGTTCCTGGAGCATGCACCAGGGCAATATCCGCGTCGCCGTCTCCGTCGATATCTCCAGCTTCTAGCCCCATGGGATTTTCAGCGGTGCCTATTAAATGCTGATTCCATCCAGCGTCTTTGTCTCCAGGATTCTCCAGCCACAAGATCGTGTCTGAAGATGTAACTCTGGAGGTAGCAACGTCCAGATCTCCGTCATAGTCGAAGTCACATATTCCCAGACCATAGAAACATGCTCCGCTGGTATTCTGACATATAAAATGCTCGTTCCATGATGAGCCCGTTCCATCTTCATTCTCCAGCCAGGAGAGCGTGTATTTGACTATCGGATCCCATGATACCACCATCAGGTCCATGTCTCCATCGCTGTCCATGTCGAATGGCTTGGCGTTTAAGCATGCACCGTAGGTTATAGCTTCACTTACCCAGCCTTCAGGTGTGTTCCAGTAGCAGACCAGGGCCCAGTCTAGACCCAGAACGATGTCGCTGTCACCGTCTCCATCCAGGTCTGTGCAGGCAGCGCTTTGGGCATCAATCTCATTATCGATCTCGTGGGCCAGCCAGACGGAGCCCTGGCCCTGGTTTTCCAGCCAGTACAAATACCCTCCGTAGTTGTCCGCCATTACCAGATCGCTGTCCCCATCACCGTCCAGGTCCGCCGATGCGGTGTAATTGTTTGAGAAACCCGGAAGTTCCTTCTCTTCAGCGGAGTACTCCAGGTAGAGGTCGTCCTCGCTCCTCTCCCACTGACAGCCAGTATCACACCAGAACTCAGCGCCAAGATCAACTACCGGTCCCACCTGTCCTGGTCCGCCGCTCCACTGGGTCTGCACCGCTTCACCGCCATGGGCGGAGCTGAATGGTACCGTCAGCACCAACCCGATGACCACGGATACGGGACAGCGGCTATGGTGCCTGCTCCTCATCTTGTCACCACCATTCTACCCTCGAGCAGATCCCCTCCCACCGTGATCCGATAAAAGTAAATCCCGGGAACTCCTACTGGCAGCATGAGGGTGTGGCTGCCATCTGGAAGCTCCTGGTAAAGGCTGGCCTGCATTCTTCCAGCGCAGTCGAACAGGCTTATTGAAGCGGTCTCCGTTTCAGAGCATACCACATCCACAACCAGGTAAGGCGATGAAGACGGATTTGGTGAAACCACCGATATGCTGCCTGCGGAAGGAGCTTCACCTTCTTCGATGAACTCCTGGTTGTAAGATACCTCGATGTGCTGCAGCGACGGAGTAAGAGAAGGGCAGGAGCTTTCAAGAAGGGTTCTGTACTGCATGTACCTGCAGCACTCCAGATACGGGGAAAGGGAGCATGGAGAGGTTATCCATTCAGACCATGGACCCATGGAGTAAGGAGTCTGCCCGGACCTTACGCTGAAAGCGATGGATGTTTCTCCCTGGGTCTCTCCGTTCCAGTCTAAATCTCCCCATAGTACCACATCGTACTCCGTGTCCAGAATGGATGACTCCATCTCCCCTGATGGAGGGTATCCAACAATGGAATGCCAGTTTATACTGTCGGCAAAGGGTTGAGAGGTGACCAGATCGGTAAGCCCGTCACCGTCTATGTCAATGCAGCAGACCGAGATGGTTGCCGTTTCGAAAACAGTATGCTCAGGCCAGCTGGTACTCCAGGGGTTGCCGGTGTTCTCGAACCAGGTCACGCGATCCTGATCCTGGAGGGAAGCTGCTGCAATGTCATAATCGCCGTCCTGGTCAAGGTCACATGCCAGGACAGAGCTTCCACTTTGATACCAGTTGAACTCATGGGTAGTCCATTCCGATCCAACCCCCGAGTTCTCCAGCCAGGACATATGGTTGGAATTGCTGTTGGCTGTTACCAGGTCGGGAAGCCCGTCACCGCTTATGTCTGCGGCAACGATCTCTTTGCAGTAACTCTCGTCCCATGCAAGATTGAATGGACTCCAGGATACAGGTGTGCCCCCAAGGTTCTCGTAGCCGATGATATTGTAGCAGAAGGAGCCTTGATCATGGTTGCAGCAGAGATCCATGTCGCCGTCGCCGTCCATGTCCAGCGCTGCGGCGGAGAAGGGGGAAATGGGGGTGTCAACCAGCCTTTTAGTCCAGGATGGAGGGGAACCGCCGCAGTTCTCCATCCAGAAGAGCTCTTCGTCCAGGCTTGCCAATGCCAGCACATCAAGGTCACCGTCACCGTCAATGTCCACCGGTTCAGCGGTAACAGGAATCACCACGTCACCTATCACCGTAGTTCTCGTAAAGGTTGGGCTGCCTCCCCCGGTACTGGACCAAAGGGTGATCTCCGTTAGAGAAGAGGAGGATCCAAGGATGTCCACATCACCGTCTCCATCAATGTCGGCCAGTGCCAGCTTCTGGCATTCGTCGTAGTCGTCATCCACAAGGCGGAAAACCCATTCAGGCGGTGAACCTCCATCGCTTTCCCACCAGGCGATCTGGTCTCCCCAGTATGCCGATGCTGCTATGTCCGGGTATCCGTCGGCATTGATGTCACCCGCGGCCAGCGCCCAGGCCCCAGTGAAGTCGGATGCCACACCATAGGCAACCGGGCTGGAGGGCAGCAGAGGAAGTCTTAGCTCACCTGCTTCCTGATAACTGCAGCCTGTATCAATGTAGAAGTCGCTTGACCATTCAAGCACGGGCCCAGGCACTCCGGGTCCGCCGGACCAGTCGGTCTGCGCAGATGTTTCAGCCTGAACCTGGCTTGAGAAGAAAAGAACTGGAAAAACCACCACCAGATATCTCATGCCAAACCTTCTCCCAATCACGTGATTGAAGGCCACGAGACAGACCACCTACGAACTGGGAAGCGAGGTCGATCCCATGCTCCCATTAATACACTCTTGATACCATAGTGAAACAGACGCGATATGGAAAGTGAAGTTAGCCGAACCAATTCGATCAATGCAACAAACAGCAAGGCTTCTATCGGCATCAGACGAAAGTCCGTTCGGGATCTCTGTAACTGAGGATAAAAGTACATACTGGTCACAGTAAATGAGGCATCATGTCTGCTAGAGCCGTTTGCCTTATGTATGGCAATGGGCAGTCCCGCCGGGATATATTCATCGCAAAACGTACTGATACCAGAGACATCGACAGGTTGATATCTAACAAGCATCCACCACGAACATTCCATCTTCAGAGATTACTACTCATTGACAGTTGACAGTTCCGCTCCATTCAGTGGTCATGGCCCTCGGCACGCGCGGTTTCTTGAATGCTGGTCGATGCCCTGAACCTCTCAGGGGTGGGCACGTACTTGACCTCAGCGCTGTTGCTTACCAGGTGCTCGTGCCGTACCGTAGCCCCTCCGGAGTGCTTGTCGATAACCCTGCGCCACAGCTCGTTATGGCGAAGATACTGCCCCTGACGGTATTCGAATCGATGGTTCTTCTCATATACACGGTAGGAATACCGAAGCTCCTCCGAACACCTCAGTTCTCCGTTCAGGAATCTGTCGTCCACCCATAGCCTGATCTGGAAATTGTATGGAGTGGGGTTGTGCAGTCTCAGGTCGCGATAGTTGTACATCACGGTGGCCCCGCTTGCGAAGGGTAGCACCCTGCCCGTATCCGGGAACGGATCGAAGCTGTGGTGATGCCGTTCCACGACTGTAAGCGGAGTATGCAGAGCCATCCAGTAAAGCAGGTTGGAGGCCTGGCATATCCCTCCTCCAATCCCCGGCCGGGCGATACCCCGGCAAAGCTCCACGCCCTCTTTGAATCCACGGCGGCGGCTTGGTTTCCCTACCCTCATGCAGAAAGAGAAGGTTTCCCCGGGGCGGAGCAGGAGGCCGTTCACCCGGTCTACCACGATGCGCAGGTTCTCGACCTTGTTCAGCTGAAGTGCAAGGTCCACTCCCTTGTAGCGGCGAACAAGCACGCTCTTGTGCTTCTTGACCCGGTATGGCAAAACGGAATCCGAGGTCGTTCCGGCGTACCGGCGCCCATCGAACCGCCATTCAAGCCAGCGGCAGCACCGGTGCATCCATATCGCCGCGTGATAGAACGCAGGGTGGTAGGTTGACAGCGGGCGGGGGATCCAATGTGGCCTTTTAATCATGTTGAGGGTTTCCTGTTTCTGATCGTGGTTTGTGCGCAAACAATCTCCTTGTTGCTCAAACACCGTTTCTTGCCCAGCATTCTGAATAACCTGCACAGCCATAGCCGAGCCGGATGAAAGTACTGATTGAGCACCGGGAAAGCGGTTGGGTATCTATGAGGAATCCCACTCCATTTTCAGTTTACGATGGCTGTTCACACAATCCAGAAGATAGAGGTTGATCAGACTCTGGTATGGGATGTCGGACTCCTTGGCCATCTCCTCGAAGTATTCGATAACCTCAGGTTGAAGGCGAAGTGTAATCTGCTTCTTAAGCTGTCTGGTATAAGGATTCTTCTGGGACTTCATCTTTGAAAGGTCATATTCCTTTTTCACTACTTCTCACCTCCAACAATGCCTGGATTCAACTTGGTAGCTTTCATCGCAGTAATGATCCTGATGACTAAGTCATTCTCCGCTAAACAGTCCCTCATCCGCAAAGCTTTCATTCTCGTTATTCCTGATCTGAATCTCGATTCTCAGTTTGCTCAATTTCAATCCTTTGGTCATTCAAAACTATATTAACACTATGTAGTTTATTGAAGGTTGCTCAAGCCACTGTGTTATCCTCATGGCCAGGTGAATGCTAACTCCATAGGTTATCCTATGTAGACCACTTACCTGACTTTGGGAGCAATTGAGTTCTTGGGCCAGTTGTTTCCATGTCAACTCCTGGCTTTCTTTCCGATCTTTTACTGCTTTTGCAAGCGCTGGCATACTCCAATAAAGCCTCCCATTTGCAGGAAATGGAAGCGGTTCAGTTATATGGACACCATCAAGAAAACTCTCCAGGGTCCTGTCAAGCCATCGACACATATGGAGCGCGTGTTGGCAAGTAGTGTTGTTTCTCCCGACCATTCCCGTTACAGTCTCAAGACTCATTGGAATAACTTGGTTGTTCACCGCATTCAAGTCATCCATCATTTGCTTATTGGTGAATCCTTTTGATTCTCGCTTATCTTCCATTGCATTCCAGAGCTTGCCGATGTTGAAGTTGTGGTACTTAAACTCTGGCATACTGCCCTCCTGATGACACTTATGATCATTCCCGACTAACAATTAGGCTCAGTAGATTGTGTACTTGCTCTCCCCCAGTCAAACAGCAATTCTGCTGCAGCGTCTTGTTGGGTTGAATTGTTCGGATGAATATCGCAACCGTTGGATGGATGATAATGAGCAGAAGGTCCTGATACAATATGCTGGTTTAGCATAACCTCGACGGAATTGCCCGGATACTTTGCTCGGTACATCGAAATTACATGTAATCTTCGCAAGTGTTTTAATCCCAGTGGAGAACGGCCGATTGCCAACTACAATCTCGTGTCTCTATCTCAGTTTGAGATCTACCAGGATGAGGAATAGGGTATTCATTAAACAGCAGAGCATTGACACGTGATAGCGTACGTACGATATTCCGTACGATTGGAGGTGATATGACAAACATCACTGTAACCGAAGCAAGAAAAAGGCTATACACTCTCCTCGATGAAATCGCTTTGTCGCACGAACCTGTTCAGATAGCTGGCAAGAGGAACTCGGCGGTACTCGTTTCAGAGGATGACTGGAGAGCAATTAAGGAAACTCTTTACCTTCTTGGTATTCCTGGCATGAGGGAATCCATCAGAGAGGGGATGCAGACCCCTATTGAGGAGTGCGAAGAGGAACTCGATTGGTAGCCTGGCGTCTGGTCTACACCAAGCAGGCGAAAAAGGATGCTAAGAAATTAGCTGGTTCGGGTCTCAAGATAAAGGCACAAGCTTTACTGAACGCAATCTCTGAGGATCCTCATCAGTCTCCTCCACCTTTCGAGAAGCTGGTCGGTGATTTAACCGGGGCCATTTCCCGAAGAATCAACATCCAGCACAGGATCGTTTACCAGGTGATTGAAGATGAGCATACTGTTAAAATTCTTCGCATGTGGACTCACTACGAGTAAGTTTCCCAGTCATACTCTCGTGTTCTCCAGCAATCCCCGCAAGCATTGTACTGCTGAAAGAAATACTTATTGTCGATATGATCTGGCCGGTTTCTATGAATCAGCTGGGTTTATGGGTTTCTGGGTTTCCAGTTTTCTGTTTTGGTGGAGTGGAGGACTGACCGTCTTAAGCCCCAACACTCAGCATCAGCAGCATGCCTTGTGAATGCAGTTGTTGTCCCTTGTTCTCACCTATGAAGCGGAGCTGCGTGCAGCTCCATCCCGAGGGCATGCACTACCTTCAGGATTGTATCAAACCCTGGGGTACGCTCACCCGATAGAGCCTTGTACAGACTTTCTCTGGAAAGGCCAGCATCGCGAGCAACTTGTGTCATTCCTTTGGCTCGTGCGATATCTCCCAGTGCTTTCGCCACGAATGCCGCATCTCCGTTGGATTCCTCAAGGCAGGCTTCAAGGTATGCGGCCATTTCCTCAGGAGTTCGAAGATGCTCGGCAATCTCGAAGCGAGTTGTTCGTGTTTTACTCATCTCCTTCTCCTATAGCTCTCGCGCAAGGCGCAGTGCTGTCTCGATATCCTTGTTCTGTGTTCGCTTGTCTCCACCGGCCAACAGGATGACCAATCGCCTCCCCTGTTTCTTGAAGTAGACCCGGTATCCAGGACCGTAGTCGATTCTGAGTTCAGATACCCCCTCGCCAACCGACTTGGCATCACCCACGAGTCCGCATTCAAGTCGCTTGATCCTCGCAAGAATGCGTGCTCGAGCACGAATGTCTCTCAACCGATCAAGCCACTTTGCGAAATCCTCGGTCTTCCGAATCTCAATCACATACATAGTGTAGCCTCTTGGCTACACTTTGTCAAGGCTGCCCCTTCCGGTTTCTGAGGGTGTCAACAATCTGAATAACCTGCACAGGCATCACTGAGCTCGTACCAAAACGGCTGTGA
>CAYLXG010000037.1:15618-17207 GCA_964387445.1 uncultured bacterium | reverse complement strand
CACTCCGTTCTACAGGGAAGAAACAGGAATCCGCTGCAGTCAACGGCTTCCAGTCTTGCCCAAAAGGTTCACTCACTTCGGAAAAGTATCTTGTCCAGCACCCCGTTCACGAAGGAGCCGGTGCCCGGGCCTTCGAACTCAATGGCCAGCTTCACCGCCTCCTTCACCGCCACCGCGGGGGGTATGTTCATGTAAAGGCTCTCCGCCACGGCCTGCTGTAGTATCAGCCTTGTGAGGGGGGTCAGCCTGTCCATGGACCAGTTCTCCAGCACCCCCGCTATCATCCGGTCGATCTCCTCCCGGTTGGAGCCGGCGGCCTTGCCCAGTTCCCTGAGCCAGATCCGTGTCTGGGGATCATTTATCCTGTCTGAAATGTCCATGGCCTCCATGTTGTCCTCGAGGGGGAGGCCGTTGGCGTTGGCGGCGTACCTGCACTGCAGAAGGAACTTCCGCCCCCTGGAACGCTGGCCCAAGCTAGTTCTCCGGGCTTTCTTCCATGGGGGGGAAACTGTGGATCTGCTCGTAGAGGTTCACCAGTTCGATGGCGGTCATCGCCGCTTCGAAGCCTTTGTTGCCGCTCTTGGTGCCGGCCCTGTCTATTGCCTGCTCCACGGTGTCGGTGGTGACCACGCCGTAAACCACAGGAACCGGGGAAGTCATTCCCGCCTGGGCTATCCCCTTGGCGTTCTCGCTGGCCACGAAGTCGAAGTGGGGCGTGTCACCCCTGATCACCGCACCCAGGCAGATCACAGCGTCGAATGAACGTGTCTTTGCAACCCTGGCGGCCACCGGAGGTATCTCCCAGGCGCCGGGGACCCAGAACACGCTGATGTCGTCTTCCTCCACCCCGTGGCGGATCAGGCAGTCCTGGGCTCCGTCGAGGAGCCTTCCGGTAATGAAACTGTTGAAACGGGACACCACCACCGCCACCTTGAGATTCTCGCCATCGAGCTTGCCCTCATGTATCCAGGCCATCTTCATCAACTCCCTTCAGCAGGTGCCCCATCCTGTCCCTCTTCGTTCTCAGGTAGAAAAGGTTCTCCTCGGTGGGGCACACTTCCACATGAATTCTTTCTGTCACCTTCAGACCGTAGCCCGAGAGACCCACTATTTTCTTGGGATTGTTAGTCATGAGCCTGATCGTGGTAAGACCCATGTCGCTGAGTATCTGAGCGCCTATTCCATAGTCCCGGAGATCCGGGGCGAACCCAAGCTTAACGTTGGCGTCAACGGTGTCCAGCCCGTGGTCCTGGAGATGGTAGGCCTTGATCTTGTTGGCCAGGCCTATCCCCCTGCCCTCCTGGGACATGTAAAGCACCACTCCGAGGCCCTCCCTGGCAACCTTGTCCATGGCGGAGTGGAGCTGACCTCCGCAGTCGCACCTTCTGCTGCCGAAAACGTCCCCTGTGAGGCACTGGGAATGGACCCGGACGAGTACATTCTCCTTCCCGGCAACATCCCCTTTCGAAAGGGCCACATGGGTCTCCCCGTCAACCAGGCTCTCGTAGACCCTCATATGGAACTCACCGAAGTCCGTGGGAAGCTGGGCCTCGGCCACGCACTTCACCAGCACCTCGTTCCTGTGGCGG
>CAYLXG010000037.1:11415-15608 GCA_964387445.1 uncultured bacterium | reverse complement strand
CTTCACCAGCTCTTCCACGCTGGTGACGAGAAGCTGGTGCTTATCCGCGAACACCTCCAGGTCAGGCAGCCTTGCCATGGTGCCGTCCTCGTTCATCACCTCGCATATCACCCCCGAAGGATGGAGCCCCGCAAGGCGGGCGAGGTCCACCGCCGCTTCGGTGTGCCCCGTTCTTCTGAGAACGCCGCCGTCCCTGGCAGCCAGGGGAAAGATGTGTCCCGGTCTGCCCAGGTCCCTGGGCTCGGTGGCGGGATCGATGGCCACAGCTATGGTCCTTGCCCGGTCAGCGGCGCTTATCCCGGTGGTAACCCCTTCCACCGCGTCTATGCTCACCGTGAAAGCGGTCTCATGGAGGGAGGTGTTCCTGGGGCACATTTCATGAAGGTCCAGCCGCGCCAGGTGATCCTTCTTCATCGCCAGGCATATGAGTCCCCTGGCACTGGAGGCCATGAAATTCACGTGCTCAGGGGTGCAGAACTGGGCCGCTATAACCAGATCGCCCTCGTTCTCGCGGTTCTCGTCGTCGACGACCACTATCATCTCACCCCGGCGGATGGCTTCTATGGCCTTCTCAGCGGGTTGTATGCTGCTGCTTCTCAAGGTACTTCCTTAACGATGCTTCCGTTCCGGCCCCGGACACCGCCCGGGCCACGTACTTGCCGATTATGTCGAACTCCAGATTGACCTTAGCGCCTGGTTTCCATCCCCCGGCGCAGGTTCCCCCCAGGGTCTCCGGTATGAGGGCCACGGTGAAGCTTCCCGGCTCCAGGGCGGAGACGGTGAGGCTGATGCCGGAGACCGCCACGGAGCCCTTCTCCACCACGAGCTGCCGGTACTCTGAGGGGTAGCCTATGGAAACCTCGCTGAAAGCGGAAAGGCGCCTGACCCTTAGAACGGTTCCGGTGCAGTCCACATGGCCGGTGACGAAATGGCCGTGGAGTCTGCCGGAGGCCTTCAGTGACCTTTCCAGGTTAACCGTTTCCCCAATGGAAGGGGTCTTGATCCTTCCGGCGGTCTCAGGGGAAACATCGAATGTGATCCTCTTACCTGAGATGCCGGTTACCGTGAGACAAGAGCCGTCAACGCAGAGGCTGTCTCCCTTTCCCAGGGAAAGCTCAATGCCGGATTCGATCTCCAGGCGGCTCCCCGAGGCGGTAACCCTTCCCGTGGTCTCAATCAGCCCGGTAAACAATTCGCCCCTCCGTCAGCATGTCCTCTCCGCTTTCCCTTACGGTAACATCCTTCAATCTCAGCATGCCATCAATGCCGGGAATGCCCAGCTCGCCGAAAAGAGGCCTGCCCTCACCTCCCAGCAGGGAGGGGGCGGTGAATATGCTCAGCCTGTCAACGAGCCGTGCCCTTACCAGGGAAGCGGCGAGTACGGGACCGCCCTCGCAGAGAACAAGACCCAGCCCCTTTTCAGCGGTTCGCTTCAGCAGTTCCTCAGGTGAGGAAATCCCCGTCCACAGCTCCGCGGATGGATGGGCCCCCACGGGCCGGTCAGATGCCACCACCGATCTGCCGGGGATGGAGAACATCCTGAGGTCCTCCGGCAGGTCTTCCGCTGTGAGAACGATCCTCACGGGCTGGTCGGCGGGGAGGCATTCGATCTCGCTCACCACCAGGGAGGGGTCGTCGGCCAGGGCGGTGCCAGCTCCAATGAGTACGGCGTGGGCATCCCTTCTGAATCCGTGGACGGCCTTCCTGGAGACCGGGCCGGTTATCCACCTGCTTGAACCGTCGGCGGCGGCGCACATTCCGTCCAGGGTCCCGGCCATCTTCAGGTGAAGGAAGCTCCTGCCGGTTTCCCTGTGGTGCAGATAGACCCTGTTCAGGTCCCTGGCGGCATCTTCCATAAGACCCGTCAGAACTTCGATGCCCCGGGAGCGAAGATACTCCACTCCCCGTCCGCTGACCTGGGGATCGGGATCCACCATTGCCGCCACCACCCTTTTTATGCCGGCTTCCGCCAGGGCTTCGGCGCAGGGAGGGGTCCTCCCGTGGTGACAGCATGGCTCCAGGGTTACCACCATTGTCATTCCGCTCACGTCACCGGCCCTGGAGAGGGCGTCCCTCTCGGCGTGGGGAGCGCCGCAGCAGGCATGGTGGCCCATGGAGACCACATCCCCGTTCCCGTTCAGTATAACCGCCCCCACCAGCGGGTTGGGGAAGACGGCCTTGCCTCCCTTCAGGGCCTCTCGAAGGGCGGATACAAGCTGTCTACTCCAGTTCCTCTATGGAAAGCCTTCCAAGGACAGCGTTGACAACGTACTGGGCGTCCAGGCTCCCCTGGGCCAGTATGATGTGCGTGGCGTCGGCAACCTGCTGGCTGAATGTGGGATCTATTGCAACCCATTCACCCACCCAGACGGCTGGCCAGGCGTGGTAGCCGAATATTCCGTTGTCCACGTAAACGACCCCGGCGCAGGTCACAGCCGGGATCCCAGCGGCCCTGCAGAGTGCAACGGTGAGGATCGTGTGCTCGTTGCAGTCGCCCCTGAGGTTGTCGAGAACGTCAACCGCCGAGGGAAGGGACACGGTGGGCACGTTCTGAACCGCCCTGTCCACGAAGCCGGAGATGCTCATAACCGCCGTCCAGGAGTCGTCGAGCCCTGCTGTGAGGCTGTCCGCAAGGGCAATTATCGCAGGATCGTCGCTCTGTATCATGGATTCCGGCTCCAGGAAGGGAAGCAGCTCAGCATCCTCCACCAGAAGGGGGAAGGGAAGGGGAGCCGCCGGCGGCACCGAGTTCACCGAAATGACGATGCTGTCCACCAGGGTCTGAAGCCCGGGGTAGTCCAGAACGAAGTCGCTCCAGTCTATGTCGCCCACCATTCGCCAGGTCCTCTCGCCTGTCCTTCTGGGAGACTCAACGTCGTTGGATGTAACGGCGTACACTTCATAGAGGTCGCTGGAGGGGATAATGTTGTTGCTGGTGGTGGGGGAAACCCTTGTGAGGACCATGCCCATCCCGGTTTCCTCCTCCCTTACTATCTGCCCCTGGTAGACCCATACGGTGTTCCTCATTCCCTGCTGGGAGATGAGGAGCCTTGAGGCCTGAACGGTGTCACCCATGAGGGACATGGGTTCCACGGCTTCGCAGGTCACCGTTGCCTGGAAGAGCATTCCCGTGGACGGATCGAACGTGGGGAAGGTCCTTTCATCCCCGGGGGCCCATTCCATGGTTGCCGAGGCCAGGTCGACGAACGCAGGGAGATAATCCCCCTCGAACTCGCGGCTGTAGACTATCTCACGTCCGGATGTGTCCAGAGTGGTCTCCACCGTGTTGCCGGTTCTCACCGCCCTGGCCTGGATCGTCGAGGTGCCGTCGGACATGGTCATGTCCATGTAGCCCAGGTCCATGTCCAGCCCTGTCCTGGACTCCACTTCCATGGTTACGGTCCTGGTGGTTCCCATGAGGAGCAGGTGCCATTCCATGGACTGGGTGATGATCAGGGAATCGCCGATCTGCTCGGTCTGCATGGTCATGTAGCCCACATCCTCGCCCTGAAGGGCAACGGCGAACTTCTGAAAATCGGCGGTGGCGTAGGTTTCCTCCGGGGAGCCGTTCCCCCCGTTCCCGCAGCTGGCCAGAACCAGCGCGGCAGTGGTGAATGCCAGGTACTTCATGTGAGCAGCCTCTCTATCTCTTCCGCTATCCTCGAACCGGCCTTTCCGTCCCACATCGGGATGGCAGGGGGCGAGGACGGTCTCTTTTCCATCTGCTTCCTGACCGCTTGTGGTATGCCCCGGGGATCAGGGCACAGGATATTTGTTCCCAGGGTGCAGGTCACAGGCCTTTCAGTATTGGGCCTTACGGTAACGCAGGGAACTCCCATCACAGAGGTCTCCTCCTGAACTCCGCCGGAATCGGTTATCACCACGGCGGCTGCCCTCTGATGGCCCACGAAGGCCAGATAGTCCATGGGCGCGATCATCCGGAGGTTCTTCGGCACCTTCGCGCCCAGACCCCAGCTGCGGATGTTCTTCATTGTCCTGGGGTGGGCGGGGAACACCAGCTTCATGGGAGCCAGCTTTGAAAGGGCGTCCAGTATTGCCTCGAGCTTTTCCCTGTTATCCACGTTCCCCGGCCTGTGAAGGGTTACAAGACCGAACGGTTCGCCGGGCACCTCGGTTCCGGCGGCCCTGGGAAGAAGCCTCAGAAGGGTGTCTATCATGGGATTGCCCACCAT
>CAYLXG010000037.1:11089-11405 GCA_964387445.1 uncultured bacterium | reverse complement strand
TGCACTCTCCGGCCTGCCCTCGCGAAGCAGGTTGTCCCGGGCTTCGGAACTGGTGATGAGGAGAAGGTCGCTTATCTGGTCGGTGAGCAGCCTGTTGATCTCCTCGGGCATGGAACGGTCGAAGCTTCTCAGCCCTGCTTCCACGTGAACGGTGGGAATACCGTACCTCACCGCGGTGAGCACGCAGGCCAGGGTGGAGTTCACATCCCCGACCACTACCACCGCTTCAGGCTTACCCTCCAGGAGTACCGGCTCGTAGGCCTTCATTATCTCGGCGGTCTGCACCGTTACCGTGGAACTGCCAACACCCAGATTG
>CAYLXG010000037.1:0-11079 GCA_964387445.1 uncultured bacterium | reverse complement strand
AGCTGCCTGACATGGCGTGGTCGTAGTGCTGACCGGTGTGTATGAGCCTCACTTCGCTGCGGAGGTTCCTGATGATGGGGTCCACCTTCATGAAGTTCGGTCTGGCGCCGCAGATAAGGTCTATCATGAGTCGAACTTGTCCGTTCTTCTCTTGTGCCTGCCTCCCTCGAACCCTTCCGAAAGGAATACCTCGGCGATCCGCTCCGCCAGGAAGGGAGCCGTGTATCCGCCGCCCAGCACCAGAACGTTGGCGTCGTTGTGCCTTCTGGCGAAAAGGGCCATCTCCGGGAAGAGGCACAGTGCCGCCCTTACTCCCCTGTATCTGTTGGCGGCGATGCTCATGCCTACGCCGGAATTGCATATGAGGATGCCCCTGGGGGCTTCCCCGTCCAGAAGTGCCCTGCAGAGCTTCCCGGCGTAGTCGGGGTAGTCCACTGAATCGGTGGAGTCCGGGCCCAGGTCGGCAGCCTGGTGCCCCTCCTTTTCCAGATACACCTTCATCAGCTGCTTCAGAGGGTATCCCGCATGGTCGCTGGCCAGGAGAACGCGCATTACTGCTTGCCCTGGTACGCGGCCACGATTCCGCTGAGGACCAGGCTGCAGAGCTTGCTCTCGGCGCTGTCGGCGCGGCTGGTGAGCACAACGGGATTCTTCGCGCCCATTACCACTGCGCCCAGCTCGGAGTTCGCCAGGAAGATGAGCCCCTTGTAGAGAACGTTGGCGGCCTCGATGTCCGGCATCAGCACCACGTCGGCGTCTCCGGCAACCGGGCTCTCTATCTTCTTGATCTTCACGGAAACAGGTGACACGGCAAGGTCCAGGGCCAGGGGTGCGTCGAACAGTATGTCGCCGAACTCCCCCGCCTCGGCCATGGTCTTCATCTCCGCGGCTTCCAGAGTGCAGGGCATCTTGTCGTAGGGCACCTCCTTGGCGCATACGTAGGTGCACTTGGGAACCTCTACGCCCAGGGCCTTGGCCACCACAACTGCGTTCCTGAGCATTTCCTTCTTCTGTTCCAGGGTAGGGGCAATGTTCATCGCGGCGTCGGTTACTATGAGAAGCTTGTGGTAGGCGGGGATGTCGAAGGCGGCCACATGGCTGAGCAGCCCTTCGCCCCTGAGCCCGTGCTCCTTGTCCAGAAGGGCCTTCAGGAAAGTGCTGGTGGCGACCAGCCCCTTCATCAGCACATGGGCCTCGCCGTTACGCACCAGCTCCACACCCTTCGCCGCGCTCTCCTTGTCGTCGGCTGCGTCGACAATGCGAATTCCGCTGATGTCGAACTCCGCTTCCTTCGCCGCCTTCCTGATGCCGTCTTCAGGCCCCACCAGGATGCAGTCTATCATTCCGCCCTCAACCGCCTCCTTCACCGCTGTAAGGGTCTCCACTTCATCGGCTCTTACGACGGAAACCACGCTGGAGGGAAGGTCCTTGGCGTACTTCTTGAGCTGTTCAAGGGTTCGTATGGGTTTCATTTCATCCCTTTCATGATAATTATCCATTAATACTGATTAAATCATGATCCCCTTGACCGGGAAGGGGTTCGACACCAGGGAGGAAATATAGGTAAACGCTATTTCTGATGCCACATTAAGGGCAGTTGACAATCATCGCCGCCTTGTGAAGATTTGGAAGGCTTGCAAGGTAAACCCATCCATTCGCTTCCCGCCGCATCGGCGGTCGAACGCACAGATCATGCCGCAGAACACGGAGGCTTTCAATGAAGCGCATTCCAGCAGACAGGGTGAAATCCACCATCGGTAAACACATGCTCGCGGACGGCTACGACCTGATCCTTGACCTCAGGGACAGCAGGGGCAGCCACATCCACGACGCCGTCACCGGGAAGGACTATCTGGACCTTTTCAGCTTCTTCGCCAGCGCGCCGCTGGGGTTCAACCATCCCGCCATGACCACCGATGAATGGAAGCAGCATATCGCCGAAGTGGCCATCAACAAGCCGTCGAACAGCGACTTCTACACCGAGGAGATGGCGGTTTTCGTGGACACCTTCGCCAACACGGTGATCCCCGACAGCCATCCCTACCTTTTCTTCGTTTCAGGCGGGGCCCTTGCAGTGGAGAACGCCCTGAAGACCGCCTTCGACTGGAAGGTGCGGAAGAACATCGAGGCCGGCAGGGGGGAGAATCTCGGAACGAAGGTGATCCATTACAGGATGGCCTTCCACGGCCGCTCCGGCTACACCCTCAGCCTTACCAACACCGCCGACCCCAGGAAGTACATGTACTTCCCGCTCTTCGACTGGCCCAGGGTGGATCCGCCGGCCATAACCTTCCCCCTCGAGGAAAACCTCGAAAAGGTCATCGAGGCCGAGAAGAAGAGCCTTGCCCAGATAGACGAGGCCATAAAGACCCACGGACACGACATAGCCTGCCTCATAATCGAGCCCATCCAGGGAGAGGGCGGCGACAACCATTTCCGACCCGAATACCTGAAGGCACTCAGGGAAAGGGCCGACAGGCACGAGTTCCTCCTTGTGTTCGACGAGGTCCAGACCGGTATGGGAATGTCCGGCGAGTGGTGGGCCTGGCAGTCCCTGGGGGTAGCCCCGGACATCTTCTGCTTCGGCAAGAAGTCACAGGTATGCGGCATAGCCTGCAGCCGGCGTATAGATGAAGTCGAGAAGAACGTTTTCCACGAGTCCAGCCGGATCAATTCCACCTGGGGAGGCAACCTGGTGGACATGGCCAGATGCACGAAGTACCTTGAGATAATGGTGGAGGAGAACATCCTTGAGAACGTCCGCTCCAGGCACGCCCGGGTGCTGGAGGGGCTCGAGGCCCTGGCTGCGGAGAACCCCGGCAAGGTGACCAACATCAGGGGAAGGGGGCTGATGATAGCCTTCGACCTGGAAACCCCCGAGAAGAGGAACGCCCTGGTCTCGAAGATTCTCGACAACGGGGCCATCATCCTCCCGTGCGGCCACAAGACCATCAGGTTCCGCCCGCCTCTGAACATCTCCGAGGAAGAGGTTCAGAAGGCCATGGAGATCATCGGGAAGTCGATGAAGGAAGTGCTCTAGCCTTTGCTTTGACCTTCGGGGCCGTCCTTATCCAGGGCGGCCCTTTTCATTGCCGCGGCCAGGTCCCGGATGTGGTAGGGCTTGTGAAGGATACCTGACCAGCCGCCTTCGGGAAGCTGTTCCATCACCGTCTCCCCGGGGAAGCCGCTGGATATGATGACCCTTGCCCCGGGATCCATGCGGAGAATCTCCGCAAGGGCTTCGCGGCCGTCCATCACCGGCATGGTAAGGTCAAGTATCACCCATTCGTAACCGCCGCGTTTCCTTTCGAAGAGAACCACCGCCTCGCTTCCGTTGGCGGCGTAGTCCACGGAGTAGCCAAGCCTTTCCACCATTTTGCCGGTAACCGTCCGCACGGTTTCCTCGTCGTCCACCACCAGCACGCTGCCTGTCCCACGGGGGAGTTCGGGGCTCTCCTCGTCTTCGGGAATGGCGATCTCACCGGCGAGGGGAATACAGACGGAGATGGTGGTTCCCCTGCCCTCCCTGGAATCCACCATGATGCATCCCGAATGGGTCTTCACTATTCCCAGCACCGCCGCCATGCCGAGACCCCTTCCGGTGAACTTCGTGGTGAAGAAAGGCTCGAAGACCCTTGCCAGGGTCTCATCGCTCATTCCGCACCCGGTGTCGGAAACCCTGATCTCGGCGTATCTCCCCGGTTCCAGCCCCGGGTCAACATAGCAGGCTGCAAGGTCAGCTTCAGTGAGGTTCCTTGCCCTCACCGAAAGGGTGATGTCCCCCGGGGCATCGCACAGGGCATCCGAGGCGTTGGTGATCAGGTTCATGATTACCTGTCGAAGCTGCGAAGGGTCCGCAAGAACCACGGGAGAAGGTTCGGCAAGCTCATACTCCAGCCTGGCTTTCCTGGAGACGGAGATCCTGAGCATTCCACCGGTATCCTGGACCAGATCATTGAGCCGAATGGGCGAAAGATTGCCTTCCCTCTTTCCGGAGTAGTCCAGCATCTGCCCGGTAAGGTCCGCGGCACGCCGGGCGGCTTCTTCTATCCTCTTCAGGTATGTCTTCAGCCCTTCGGGAACATCCTCCCCGGCCAGGGCCAGGTCGGTATTCCCAGGATGGCCATGAGGATGTTGTTGAAGTCGTGGGCGATACCCCCGGTAAGAACCCCCAGGCTTTCCAGCTTCTGGGTGACCCTGAAACGCTCCTCCAGCTTCCTCTCCCGCTCAGCCGCCTCTTTCACCGCGGTTATGTCCCTGAGGTGCTCTATGACCCTTACCATAGCTCCGCTGTCGTCGAATATTGGATAGGATCTTACCTCCAGCCATTTGCCCAGCTCCGGAACTTGCTTCTCCACCCTTGCCGGCTTGCCGGTGGACCTTGTGATGGAGGTGGCGCACACACTGCACGGAGACGAATGCCCGATCAGCTCGTAGCACTTCCTGCCCGCTGCTTCGCCGGGTTCGATACCCAGGAAATCGTACCCTGCGGAATTGTATCTCACTATGGAATGGTCGGGGTTCTGTATCCCAATGACGTCTGGTATGGCGTTGAGAATGCTTTCCAGGAGCTGTCTGGCTTCATGCAGCTCCCCCACGGCTTCCCGGATCTCGGTAAGGTCCCGCATGGTTCCCACGATGCCGATGGGTCTTCCCAGCTCGTCCCTGACCAGGGAACTTTGCATAACGGTGGGAAAGACCCTGCCGTTCCTGTGTAGGTGGGGTATCTCGCCGGAGAAGCTGCCGGTCTCCATTACCTGCCTGTTGGCGCTGTTCACCAGGGGCATGTCCTCCCGCCGGTGAAAGACCGACAGGCTCATGCCCTGCAGTTCATCCTCGGTGTATCCGTGGCACGAGGCAAAGGCCCTGTTCACGTAGAGGATGTTCCCGGAAAGGTCTACTATGGCAATCCCCTCCCCTGTCTGCCCAAGGGCCGACAGAATGAGGTTCGCCATATCGGTTCCCGGGAAATGCTCCATGGGACCCCCCCTGACTCAAGGCCGTGGATGATAATAAGGGCATGGAGTCGATCAGGTCAATCGGAACTTGTTTCAGAACTCGTACTCCACTCCCAGCACCGGCATCAGCGCCCACTGGTACAGACTGTCCTCCCGGTTCTCTATCCGGTTCCAGTAGGTTGCGGTGACGTTCCGCCTGTTGAGAAGGTTCCATACCGAGAGGTATACCACCAGGCTGCTTTCACTGAAGTTGAACCTTTTGTCGGCCCTTACGTTCAGAGATGAATAGAAAGGGTATCTCAGGGCGTTTATCCTGGTCGAGTCAAGCACCGTTCTGTTCAGCTCCTCCGAAGCATCCGAGTCCAGTGGCGTATACGGTCTTCCCCCTGCCAGGAGCCACCTGCAGCTCAGTTCCCATCCGTTGTCGAACCTGTATCCCCCCTCCAGGGAACCATTCCAGCCGGTGTCGTAGATCCTTCTTCTCCAGGACTCCCCGGGGTTCCTGTACTCGCTTCGGTGAACCGAGCCCGCAGCCAGGCCGTACAGACCGCTCACCAGTTGCTTCCTCAGGGTCACCTCCAGCCCGGCTGCCCTGGTCTCCCCGCCGGATTGAAGGTCCTGGAACGAGTAAAGGTCCTGCTCGCCGTTCACACCGTCGAGTATGAAGTAGCCGGGCTGCTGGGGATCGTACGGATAGCCATGCCCGAGTTTCAGGTAGAAGTCCGCCTGGAGCTTCACATCCGGTTCGGGAAGATGGGAGAACCCCAGTATCCAGTGGGCGGAGGAGGGGGTCTCAAGTTCATCGAACAGCGGATCCCTGGCGGTGAGCTCCCCTGGAAGGGTCTGTCTGTAGATCCCTGCGGCGGCGGTGATGCCGGTGACCGGGGAGGTCCTCAGTTCCAGGGAGGCCCTGGGGGAGAGACCCGTTTCGTCCAGCCTTCCTCCGGCATTCAGTGTGAGGTTTCCCCGAAGCGGGACTCCTGCGTCAACGAAGAACCCACCCCGGAGGGCACGATGGTTCCCGGTTACGTACAGCTCGGGCATAGCCTCCCCAGACCAGTTCGAGTCGGCGGCATAGAAGTTGTTCAGTTCCCACGATCTCCAGGACGCCTCACCTCCGAACTCAAGACTGACCCCCCCTGCTGGCTGCCATGTGTTCCTGTTTGAAAGGGTAACAGCCTGCTCCCTGGAATCCTGAAGCGCCTGAATATCCTCTGTGAGGGTGTGCCTGTATTCTCCCCCGTACCTGGTTCCGTTCCATGATAGCACGGTAACAGTTGAGCCGTCACGGGGCCAGAGGTGTCTCCATGACACCCCGGCGGCGGCGTTCCAGGTGTCCGTGATCCCGTAGTTGTCGTTGCCGTCGTCCCAGGCGTCGTCCCTTGAGTAGTCCACGTAATCATCGGCTCCCAGAAACGAGATCGACAACCTGTCAGCCGGGTTCGGGTCGTACACCATCTTCATATGAAAGTCCGAATACACCGGTACGGCATCTATCTCGGCGATGCCCGCCAGGAGGTCAACGTAGGATCTCCTGGCGCACAGCAGCCAGCTGCCGTCCCCTCCCAGGGGCCCTTCCAGCACCGCCCCGGCCCCGGACATGCTCAGATCCGCCTGCCCTTCGAATTTCCGCCGGCTGCCCTGTCGGGTGGTAATCTCCATAACCGAAGAGATCCTGTCGCCGAAAGCCGGCGAGAATCCGCCGGGGAAGAACTCCACCTCGCTTATCAGGTCCGTGTTGATCATCCCCAGCCCGCCCCCGGCGGTACCCTGCCTGGGAAAGTGATTGATGTTGGGAACTGGCATGCCGTCCAGGAAGAAGCCGTTCTCAGAGGGGTTCCCGCCCCTCACCGCAAGCCCGTTGTACTGATCGTCTATCCCGGTTACCGATGGGAGGGCCGTAATCACCCTGGATACGTCCCCGGCGGACCCCGGAGACCTCCTCACCTGTTCACCGGACATGGCGGTGGCCCCGGGTGCCCCGCCGGTGTTCTCCGGGAAGTAATCCGGTGTCACGTGTATCACTCCGGCGTCCAGCACGGAATACTCAAGTTCGGTGTCCACTCGGGTCTCCCTTCCCGGGCGTACGATCACATCCGGCAGCGCCCTGGGATGGAATCCAACGCTGTTCAGCGACAGCACATAGGCCCCCGGCTGAACACCGGCGATGACGAAGCTGCCGTCGGAGCCGGTTATCGCGCCCAGTTCAGTTCCCTGCAGAAGCACCATGGCCCCCGGGATCGGAGAGCCGTTCCCTTCCGAGGATACCGTTCCACAAACGATGCCCGGCACTGTATCGGCGAAAAGCGAGGAGAATACGACGAGGAGTGTTGTGAGAACAGGTCTCATATGGTTCCTTCCCTTGTCTTAAGGTATTTTCTATCATATGATTTAATCACTTGCTTAAAATACTTGAATGAAACCCCTCGTCAACCTTCTTGCTACGGGGATGATTTGTTCATAGCTTTACCGCTTGCGAAGGGAGTATTTTGAGGGACAGGGACACCGCCATGCGGATAGTTCTGGCAGCGGTTGAAATGGTCAACAGAGGGGGCACCGGAGCGGTCACCACACGGGCGATCGCCAGGGAGGCCGGGGTGAACCCGGCGGCGGTCAACTACCATTTCGGAACAAGGGAGAACCTCATCTCGGCGGTCCTGGACCTAACGCTGTCACACCTTTTCCAGGACTGGGAGATGATACTCTCGGAGAACACGCTCTCCCTGCCGGAGAAGATCTACTTCTTCCTGGACTACATGATGGAGGGAATGGCCAGGTATCCCGGTCTGGTAAGGTCGTACATCTTCGATGACTCCATCAGCGCTCCGGTGGCGGAAAGATTCCTCGAGAATCTGAACCGGGCCATTGAAGCGCTTTCTTCCGGTACTCAGAACGGGCCGGTCCTCCAGCAGGCGGTATCCGCTGTGCTGGCATTCGGTATGATCCCGGAGATGTTCCGCATGTTCTCAGGCGGAAGCCTTTCCAGCGAGGAAGACAGAAGGAGATATCTTCTTCCCCTTGTGAACGGGCTGCCGGGGATGAACCTTGACCTGGATGAAGCCACCCTTGAGAAAATGGACCTCGTACGCAAACTTGCATTCAGAGAGGAACACGACGATTAAGGTGAAAATATGAAGACATCATTGATTTCGGTTCTCACATTCGCCGCGGCATGTCTGGCGGTTCCAGAGGGAATACCCATCCAGTACATGGACGCAAGGGGCAGGCAGCCCCAGTCCACTTTCCAGTCCGTTTCCGCATCCAGGGGAACCTATGTCAGAGAGATAGCGTCCGCCCCGTTCTCGCCGGACACCGACGGTGACCTGGTGGTGCTTCTGGTTGACGCCGGAGTCTTCGCCGGGATATCCTCATCCCTTGCCCAGTATCAGAGCGATCTGGAGGGAGAGGGCTACTCGGTGGCCGTCTGGCAGATAGAAGGCGGAACGGCGGCGGACATAAGGTCTGACCTCCAGGCGGAATACGCCGGGGGCAGTCTCGTTGGAGCGGTGGCCATCGGCGACATCCCCTCGGGATGGATAGAGAACAGCTACGGGGAATACCCTATAGACATGTACCTCATGGACATGAACGGAACATGGAGCGACCCCGACGGCGACGGGCTCTTCGATTCCTACTCCTCCGGCGGTCCTGAGATCTGGCTGGGCAGGCTTACTCCCACATACCTCACCTTCGGCTCGTCGGTGGAGCTTCTCAACGACTACTTCGCAAAGAATCACGCCTACAGGACAGGGGCTCTTTTCCTGCCGGACAGGGCCCTGGCCTATGAGGAGGCTTTCACCGGGCTCACCTACGCGCTGAACGACCTCTACACCGACGTCACCAGGAAGGACGATCCCGTGGGCACCAACGCCGACGACTTCAAGAACGAACTGCTGGCGGGATACGAATGGATCCACCTGATCTCCCACTCCAGCCCATGGGGCAGCAGCTTTCACACAGGCGCCCCCCCGGCGGGGGCGGGCACCCTGAACAACCTGGAAGTCCCGCCGCTGGATCCCCACGCCTTCTTCTATGTTTGCAACTGCTGCAGCAACGGCAGGTGGACCGAAGTGGACAACCTGGCCAACAGCTACATCTGGACCGATTCCTACGGTCTCGCCTGCCTGGCCCAGGCGAAGGTGGACTACACCAATTATTTCACCGAGTACTACCAGCAGCTGGGCAACGGCGCCTGCCTCGGGGAAGCGTTCATTGTATGGCTGGCGAACAACACCGGCATGGAGGACGGCGCGGTTCTGTTCGGCGACCCCACCCTGAAACCCAGGCAGTCCTCGGCCCGTTTCTCCGGCATTCAGCAGGGTGGCTTCGTCCCCTCCGCGGACGGCTGGCTGGACTATCCCCTTACCGACGGTCTCCACACCCAGGGCAGGATGGACATGTACGCCGACCCCTCCTCCGGCATGGTGTTCGCAGTGTCCGGGAGTTCCGACCCCGTGAGGGCGAACATCATTGCGACCTGCACCGACGGTGACTCATGGAGCCAGCCTGTTACGGTCTGCGAACACGAGTACTGGGACTGGCATCCAACGGTGGGCGGCGACGGAACAGGGAACGTGTGGACCGCCTGGCAGTCCATGAGGGATAACCACGAAGGCTACGACATCTACCTTTCCCGCTGGAGCGGCTCCGGATGGGAATCCGCCCAGACCATGACCACAGGGGATCCCTTCGACATAGAACCCGCCATGTCCGGCGGGAACGGCCACACCTGGCTGGTATGGCAGAAATGGGACGGGGGCGATCCCGACATCGTGGGCAGGATGTGGACCGGCAGCCAGTGGACGGTGGAGGAAGACATCTCAGGTTCCGACACCGCCGAAAGGTACCCCGATGTTGCCTGGAATGGTACCGGCTACGGCCTTGTCTATCACAGGAAGACCGAAGACGGCTGGCGCATCTGCTTCAGGGATGCACCGGACAGCGGCTCCTTCGGCGCCGAAGAGATCATTTCCTCTCCCTCCGATGAGAGCAGATACGCATGCATAGCAGGTATATCCGGCGGTTATGCGGTGGCATGGCAGCGGCAGGACGGCGGGATAGTGTTCTCCATGAACACGGGAAGCGGATGGACCTCTCCTGAAGTTGTCTCCGGGGGCGACTACGGCGTTCGGCCCTCCGTCGCAGTGCTTCAGACAGGAGATATCATCGTTTCCTGGACCGCCGGTATGAACTCGATAAGGTACAACGAGTGGAACGGTTCCGCCTGGTCCGGGATCTTCACCGCCGCCGCTTCGGATGCGGTGGACGACGGAAGGATGGCGGTAAGCAGCGCGGGAAAGGTCTGGCTGGTCTATGGAGCCAGGGGGGACGACCTGCAGTGGGACCTCCGGGCGTCCACACCGGATCCGTCGGGAACAGGAAGCCAGGAGCAGGGGGTTTCCACCCTTGGACTGGTCAACTGCGGAACGAATCCCGTAGGGTCCTCGGCGCTGTTCCGGGTCTCAGCGGCGGGCGAGGCAGTACTTACTGTGCACGACATGTGCGGAAGAACGGTTCACAGGGCCGAAGTCACCGCCGGAGACTGCGCGGTAGGCATGGAGGGCATGCCTTCCGGCGTTTACATCGTAAGGCTGTCTGAGGATTCCGCGATGGCCGAGCTGAAGATCGTTCACATAAGGTAGGACAAAGGGGGGGCGGTCGCCCGCCCCCCCTGTACTCTTCCTGCAGCTGAACTATTCGAAGGAAGCGATGGACTTCCTGATTATCTCCACGCACTCCATGAGCTGCTCCTCGGTTATCACCAGAGGGGGAGCGAAGCGGATGATGTCGCCGTGGGTGGGCTTGGCCAGAAGGCCGTTCTCGGCCATCTTCAGGCACACGTCCCAGGCTTCCTTGCCGTTCTTTGGCTTGATGATTATGGCGTTGAGAAGACCCTTGCCCCTCACGAGGGTGATCATCTCGGACTTTATGGCCCTGAGTTCCCCCCTGAGTATCTCGCCCAGGCGTTCGGCCCTCTCCGCCAGCTTTTCCTCCCTGACCACATCCAGGGCCGCCATTGCCACCTTGGCCGCCACTGGGTTCCCCCCGAAGGTGGAGCCGTGCTGGCCGGGCTTGATGTTCAGCATTATGTCATCGTTTGCGAAAACTGCGGAAACGGGAT
>CAYLXG010000036.1:8443-17278 GCA_964387445.1 uncultured bacterium | reverse complement strand
GGTCCGCAGTATTCCCCGCTAACCCCGCAGCCAGTCAGTGATGGAAAAACCCCGCAGATGAACGCGAAGATGGTCCAGGGCTTTCTTTTCAATCTGCCTCGTCCTTTCTATGGAGACCCCCAGCACCCTCGAAATGCTTTCCAGGGTTTGCGATTCTCCACCGAGCAGGCCGTACCTCATCACCAGAACGAACCGGCTTCTCCTGTCCAGGCCCTCCAGGGCATCCTGAAGGGTTTCCTCCCATATGGACTCCTCGGGGGAAGGCATGGCCCCGGGTATCTTTTCCGAGAGGGGGATCCCCGATTCACCAGCCGGTTCGGTGATGGGAACGACCTTTTCCGACAGGCTGAGTATAAGTGACCAGTCCACGGGGTCGCCGATCTCGTCCTCCAGCTCATGGGGAAGCGGATGCCTTCCTTCCCTGCCGGCGAAGTCATCCATTATCTCCTTGATGTAAACCGATTTCCTCACTGCGTGGGCGGGAAGCCTCACGAGCCTCTGCTGCCTCTCCACGGCCAGGAGGACCCTCTTCTTTATCCTTATCAGAGCGTAGGTCATGAATCCCCTGCTGCCGGCGAAATCGAATCTTCTTACGGCGTCAAGGAGCCCCTCGCAGCCCTCCTGGACCAGATCCATCTCCTCCAGTGCCCCTGAGAATCCCGAGGCGTAGCGCCTTACCACCATCCTCACCAGCCTTATGTTGCCCTCGATGATCTCCGCCTCGGCATCCAGGAGCTCATCCTGAAGGGCTTCCGCCCGTTTCCTTGCCTCTTCGTCGGCGAGGTTCTTCAGACTTTCGCGTATATCACCAAAAAGCTCTTTCCAGCGATTCCTCCCCAGGGCGGTCTCATCAAGCCCGGCCAGGGCAGCCAGCTCCCTTCGAGCCGACCGGATCCGGAAGGCCAGCCTTGCCTTCTGGCCGCCGTGGAGCAGCTCTCCGCTCCCGCCTGCGGACGAGGGCCTACCTGGCATCCATGCCCCCGCCGTCGCCCAGGTCCTCGAGTATCTCGGCGGTCCTCACCGGGTCCGCCGTGGCCAGTTCCTCCAGGAGTCTCTTCCGCCGGGGCAGCTCCCTCCGGCTCCTCTCCACGGAGCGTTTCAGCCTGCTGATCTCCTCGGTGGTGGTGAACTCCAGGAAACCTGAGATGTCTGCGCAAAGGCCTGCCATAACGGTGTCCATCTCCCCCAGCATCACTGTGGCATACCCGGCGTCGAGCTGCTCCTTGAGCTCTGCCAGTATCTCCCTTCCGGTGGCTGAGAGCATGTCCCCGGGCTGAAGGAATCTGATGAGACCCCTGTCCAGCCTTCCCCCGGCGGTTGCCGCCCTGAGAAGCGTCTTGTCGCCGGAGGTGAGGTTCCTTCCACCGGTGTCGGCGGCTGCACGGTAGAGCGGTTCCTTCGGCGCAGATGCCTTGATCAGGGCTGTCCTGGAAAAACCGGTATGCCTCTCGACCTTCTCCAGGAGGTCCTCTTCCACCAGGGGGCTGGAGGCGGATGACGCAACCTCGAGAAGCCTTCTGGCAACGGCGACCCTTCCGCTTCCGGACATGGCGCTTCCGCCAAGCAGGGAAACGCAGAAGGATACGGGATCCATGGCGTTCTCAAGGAGCTTCTCGAACTCGGCCGGGCCGTTCTTCAGGATGAAGTCGTCGGGATCCATCCCCCCGGGGACCTTCACTATCTCCGGGAATCCCCCCTGGGACATGATAACCTCGGACACCTTCACGGAAGCCTTGTTCCCCGCGGCGTCGCCGTCGTAGCAGATGAGCGTTCTTTCCGCCATGCCCATCAGGTTCCTTGCCTGCCGTTCGGTGAAGGCGGTGCCGCTGGCGGCCACGGTTTCGTGGAAACCCTCGGAAAGCAGCCTTTCGTGGTCGAAGTAACCCTCCACGAGGATGACCCGTTTCTGCTCCCTTGCGTGCTTCTGGGCCCTGCTGTAGCCGTAGAGGAAGCTTCCCTTGGTGTAGACCGCGGTCTCAGGGCCGTTGAGGTACTTGGCCCTGGCGTTGTCCAGTGTCCTCCCGCCGAAGGATACCACACGGCCCCTTCTGTCCCTGATGGGAAAGGTGAGACGGTTGCGGAAGAAATCGTATGGTCCGCTCTCCCCTGACTTGACCACACCGGCCTCCACCATGGATGAAACGGAGTAGCCCTTTTCCTGAAGGCGGGCGAGAAGCGCGTTGCCCCCGGGTGCATGGCCTATGCCTATCCTGAGAAGGTTCTCGTCGATCTTCCGATTCTGGAGATACTCCCTGGCCTCTCTGCCCTCATGCCCCCTGAACGACTCGGTGAAGAAACGCTGAGCTTCCTCGAGAAGGGCGTATATCGGGGATCTGAGTTCCCTGCGCTCCCTGCCTCCGGCTATCTTCAGCTTCACGCCGGCCTGCTCAGCCAGTTCCTCCACCACTTCGATGAAGTCCAGCCCCTTGTAACGGCCCAGGAAGCTGATTATGTCACCGCCTGAGTCGCATCCGAAGCACTTCCATGTTCCCCTCTCGGGGAAGACGAAGAAGCTGGGGGTTTTCTCCCTGTGAAAGGGGCAGAGCCCCTTCCATGAGCTTCCCGCCCTCTTCAGCTCCACGTACTGCCCTATGACGGATACGGTGTCTACGGAATCCTTGAGAAGTTCTATGTCAACGGGATTGTATCCCATGCCGTCATCCCCTCAGCAATACGATGGAGGCCCCGGCGCCGCCCTCCTCGGGCGGGGCCATGGACACCGACCGAACCCTCCTGTCTCCCCTGAGCCAGTCGGTAACCCCCTTCATCAGCCTGCCCTTTCCGTGAACGACCCTCAGCCTTCTGAGACCTGCGGCTACGCAGTTGTCCATCTTTATATCGAGTTCGGCCACGGCCTCGTCAACCGTCAGGCCGATGAGCATCGCTTCAGGCCTTTCTTCCGGGGTCCTGTATTCCGAGGCGGAAGCGTCCGCCGGCTCCGGGGCGCTGACCTTCTCCAGATGGCCCTTCTCCTTCTTGAGGAGCATGGATCCCAGCCTTACCATTACCGTGGAACGGCTTACCTTCTCCACCCTTCCCGGCTGCGGCCAGCCCTCCACCTTCACCGTATCACCCACGCTGAGGTCCGGCAGGCAGGAGTCATCAGCCCTGTCCGGGGCATCAGCCTGGTCCGCTGACATGTTCCTGGCCATCTCCCCCAGTTCTCGCCGGGCCCTGATCCTCTCGTGGCGGCTGGAGGCACCGGAGATGGTGGCCAGCAGGGAATCTGCCCTGGACTCTATCTCCCTGAGCATGCCGTTCCTCTCCCTCTCCGCCTCCACTGCTGTTTCCCTGGCCTTCCTCTCGGCTTCCCGGAGGGTCCTTCGAAGGGTCCTGTCCCTCTCCTCGAGTTCTCTTCTTTCCCTCTCAAGGAGCTGGAGCTCCTCGCTTTTCCTTTCCTCAAGGTCCCTGAGGCTTGCCACCAGGGAATCCAGGCTGAAGGAGTCGCCGGCGAGTTCAGAGGCCCTCCGGGTGATCTCCGCGGGGAAACCGGCAATGGCGGCGGCCTCCAGGGTGCAGGATGCCCCGGGAAGATCGGGGATGAAGCTGTAGCCCGGGGTAAGGGTCTCGGGGTCAAAGGACATGGAACCGTTCAGGAACCCCTCCTTCTCCATGGCCAGAAGCTTCAGCTGACCCATGTGGGTGCTTACGATGGCCCTTGTGCCCGAATCGGCCATCCGCTCCAGGAACACAGCCGCCAGGGCGGCGCCGGTGACCGGGTCGGTCCCGGCGGCGGGTTCGTCTATTATTGCCAGGGTATCCCTGTCTCCCTGGTCAAGGATCATTTTCTGCTCGGAGAGCCTGGCGGAATAGGTGCTCAGGTGCATGGAGATGGACTGGTTGTCCCCCATGGAGACCATCACCCTGCTGAAGAACGGCAGGGTGGACCCCCCGGAAGCGTGAACCCCGAGACCGCTCCTGGAGCAGAGGGACGCAAGGGCAACCGCCTTGAGAAGCACGCTCTTCCCCCCGGCGTTGGGTCCGCTCACAACGAGTACCCTCCAGTTCTCAGGAAGGGATATGTCGCTTCTCACAGCGGTCTCAGCCGGCAGGAGGGGATGCGCCAGACCCCTGAGGTTCACAGGGCCCTCCTCCGGAAAGACGGTCTTCCATCTCTTGTGATATCTTCCCCTTGCGAAGATGGCATCCAGTTTCACCGCGGCGTCCAGGGCTTCGCTGAACTCGGCTGACCGCTCCCTGAGCATGGAGGTCGCCTCCCTCAGGATCCGCCTTCTCTCCTGCTCGTAGTCCATGGCCGCCTCCTGGAGTTCATTCCCCGCCTCCACCAGCTGGGCGGGTTCCATGAACACCGTTGCGCCGCTGTCTGACCTGTCGTGTATTATGCCCCGCACCGAGCCTTTCCTGGAAGCTGCAACCGGTATCACGAACCTGCCGGAACGCATCGTCGGGGGGGCGTCGCGGAGTATTCCCCTGCTGGCGTATTCGGAACAGATGGAAGATATCCTCGAACTCAGGGAGGAGCGCAGCGAATCCATTCGCCTGGCCAGCTTCCTGAGCAGCGGCGACGCTGACTGGGAGAGTTCGCCGTCCGGTGTGGTTATGGCAAGGAGGTGACGGGAGAGTTCGCTGGAAAGCGATATCCCCCCCAGGAGATCATGGAGCACCCCCGGGATATTCTGCCTTGAGGCGGAGGCCTGCCCGGTGAATTCAAGGATGTCCGCCATGAAGCTGCCCGCTCCACGGAGCAGCCGGGGATCCAGCGCTATGGAGCCGTCCTCGAGGTTTGCAGCGGTCTCAATGGCGGTCTCCAGAGAGGAGAAGGAGGGTTCCAGTGAAGCGTCGACGAACTCGGAGGCGTGGAGGGTCTCCAGCATCAGAGTTCTGGAGGTCTCCCTGTCCTCAGCCGGTTCCAGGGACATGACGCGACCCCGGCCAGCCTCCGTGGAAGCCCCCTCTGCCGCCATTTCCAGTATGCTCCTGAACTCGAGGCGGCGAAGGCAGGCCGGTTTCATTTCCCGGGATTCCTGAAGGAAGGGGATTCCTCCAGTTCCTTAAGGAGCTCCTTCTCTTTCCTTTTCACCTTGCCCGGCACATGGATCCGGACCTCCACCAGCAGGTCTCCCCGCCCGCGTCTGTCCAGACGGCCTATGCCCCTGTTCCTTACCCGGATCCTGCTTCCCGCTGGAGTTCCCTGGGGAACCTGAACGGAAACGGGCTCACCGTCCGGTGCGGGTATCTCGAAATCGGCTCCCAGCACGGCCTGGGGATAGGAAACGGTAAGGGGGTAGACAAGGTCGTCCTCCTCCCTGGAGAAGGGGCCGTAGTCAATGTCGTTCACCAGAAGCCTCAGGTCACCTGGAACACCGCCCTGTCCGGGATGGTCCCCCTGACCCCGAAGCCTTATGTAGTGCCCCCTGGTGAGACCGGGGGGCAGGTCCACCGCAATGGAGGTCTTCTTCTTCTCGAAGCCCCTGCCCCTGCACCCGGGGCACATCTTCCTGGGTACCCTGCCGGCGCCCCTGCAGACAGGGCATTCCTTCACCGTTCTGAAGCTTCCCAGGAGGGTGTTCCTGGTGGCGGATATCCTGCCGGCTCCACCGCAGTGCCTGCAGCTCTCGGAACCCGCTTCGCTGTCGGCTCCGGTCCCTCCACAGGCTTCACAGGCGGAGTTCCTCTCCACCTGGATCTCCCGCCGGCCGCCCAGGACAACCTCTTCCAGCTCAAGGTCGACACGGACGGTAACGTCGTCGCCCCTGACGGCTCCCCTGGAGGAACCGCCGCCGGAAAAGCCGAAATTCTCCATGAACGCCCTGAGGGCGTCGTCGAGGCCGAAACCTCCGAAAATGTCCTCCATGCCCCCCATTCCCGAAGAACCGGGTTCCCCGGTGGTTCCGAAACGGTCGTAGGCTTCCCTTCGGGAGGGGCTGCTGAGGATCTCGTAGGCCCTTGCGGCCTCCTTGAAACGCTCTTCGGCCTTAGTGTCGCCGGGGTTGCGGTCAGGATGGTTCTTCATCGCCGCTGCCCGGTAGGCCTTCTTGATCTCTTCGGGGGACGCGTTCCTGTCCACACCCAGTACTTCATATGGATTCATGGCGTGAAATATACAATCAGCAGGCGGGTATCACAAAAAACGCCGCAGCTGAGGAAGGGTTACTCCTCCGGGACCTTTTCCGTTCCCTCCTCCTCCGACCCGTCGGTCATGGATTCCAGGAACTCTGCGGCGGCCTGCTCTTCGTCGGACTCGAAGACCGCAACGAGCTTCGCCACGGATTCGGTGAGGGAACGCAGTGTGCTGATGGCCTTGCCCAGTATCAGGGCGTCGTCGCCGTCCCTGAGCTTCTTCAGCTCCTTCACGGCCGCTTCCAGCTCCTCCCAGGACTCCCTCTCCAGCTCTTCCCTGGCCACTTTCAGGGTCTTTGTCGCCCTGTAGATGGCTTCGTCGGATTCGTTCCGGAGCCCCACCAGCTTCATCCGCCTCCTGTCAGCCTCGGCGTTGGCTGCGGCCTCTTTTTTCAGCCTTTCGATCTCATCACTGGAAAGGCCTCCGCTGGGGTTGACCTTGATGCTCTGCTTCTGGCCGGTGCTGGTATCCCTTGCGGATACGTTGAGGATTCCGCTGGCGTCTATCTCGAAGGTGACCTCTATCCTGGGCTCCCCCCTCTTGGCCGGCTTGATCCCCCGGAGCTCGAAGGTCCCCAGGCTTCTGTTGCCGTCGATGAGGTCACGCTCCCCCTGGGCCACATGAACCCCCACCACGGACTGGTTGTCGCTGGCTGTGGTGAATATCCTGCTGTTCCTCGTTGGCACCGGGCTGTTGCGCTGGATGATGGGGGTCATCACGCCGCCCAGGGTCTCCACGCCCAGTGTGAGCGGGGTGACGTCGATGAGCACAAGGTCCTTTCGCTGGCCGGTGAGCACCGAACTCTCGATTGCGGCCCCCAGTGCAACCACTTCGTCGGGGTTCACCGACTGGGCCGGCTTCCTGCCGAAGGTTTCCTCAACGAGCTGCTGCACCATGGGTATCCTGGTGGACCCGCCCACCAGCACCACGTGATCGAGGTTTTCCATCTTCATTCCGGCGTCGGCCACGGCGTCGAGACAGAGGGGTATCGTTTTCCTTATCAGCTCCCCGGCCAGTTCCTCGAACAGCTTCCTGGTGATCTTTATCTCAAGGTGCACAGGGCCGGATTCGCCGGTTGCTATGAAGGGCAGGTTGATGTCGGTCTCCTGGGCCATGGAAAGCTCGCACTTGGCCCTTTCAGCCGCTTCCCTGACCCTCTGGGGGGCTATGGCGTCCTTGTTCAGGTCTATTCCCGTGTCCGAGAGGAACTCCGCCATGATCCAGTTGACAAGCTGGGTGTCCAGGTCGTCTCCCCCCAGGCTTGTGTCGCCCAGGGTGGCCTTTACCTCGAAAACGCCCTCAACCACCTGAAGTATGCTTATGTCGAAGGTTCCGCCGCCGAAGTCGTAGACAGCGATCCTTGTTTTCCCCTTGGGCTCCAGGAACGCCAGTGCGGCGGCGGTGGGCTCGTTGAGCACCCTCTTCACGTTAAGCCCGGCTATCTTCCCGGCTGCCTTTGTGGCCTCCCTCTGAACCTCGTTGAAGTAGGCGGGAACGGTTATCACGGCGTCGGTGACCTCTTCTCCCAGGCACTCCTCCGCGGTCTGCTTAAGCTTCTGCAGGATTATCGCGGAGACCTCCGGCGGGGTGTATATCCTGTCCATGACCCGCACCGCGGCATCTCCGTTGGTGTTCTCCACGATCTCGTAGGAGACAGTGTCGACCTGTTCCACAACCTCGGAATACCTGCGGCCCATGAGCCTTTTAACGCTGCTGATGGTGTTCCTGGGGTTGGTGATCGCCTGGCGTCTGGCCACAAGGCCCACAAGCCTCTCCCCCTTGGCGGAGAAGGCCACCACCGAGGGCATGACCCTGGAGCCGCTCTTTGACTGTATGACGGTGGGATGGCCACCATCGCTGAAAGCAATGCACGAGTTGGTGGTGCCAAGGTCTATTCCGATGGTTCTTCCCATATCAGCTCCCCGCTTTGCGCTGAAATCCGCTGGCGCCCCAGGGGTCAGCGAAAACACTTACTCCAGACGAAAATTATTCCCTGTATCAACCCTTGTCAACCTTTAAAAATCAACCTCATTCGGAGAACCCACCACGCCCTTCTCGCATATGATGGAGGTAATGAGCTCCACGGGGGTTACGTCGAATGCGGGATTCCATGTTCCCACCCCTTCAGGGAGGAGGGTCCTCCCCCCCAGGGAGGCCAGTTCATCCCGGGACCTTTCCTCGATCACTATGGCCGAGCCGTCGGGGGACCCCCTGTCGAAGGTGGAGACCGGAGCCACTATGTAAAAGGGAACCCCTGCGCTGGAGGCGGCCAGGGCCAGCGACAGGGTGCCTATCTTGTTGGCGGAGTCCCCGTTCATGGCCACCCGGTCAGCCCCTGTTATCACAGCGTCCACGGCTCCGGACCTGAGCAGGGACGCCGCCGCGGAATCAGGTATCACCTTCACCGGTATCCCGGCCCTGGAGAGTTCCCATGATGTAAGGCGGGAACCCTGCAGCAGGGGTCTTGTCTCGTCGGCGTACACCTGTGCCAGCTTTCCCCTCTCCGCCGCCTCGTAGATCACCGCCAGGGCGGTTCCCAGCCCGGCGGTGGCCAGCCCCCCTGCATTGCAGTGGGTGAGCACGGTGCAGCCGTCCGGCAGAAGGCCGCATCCCAGGGAGCCCATTATCCGGCTTGCCTCCAGGTCCTCCTCCTGGAGCCTGGCCGCATTCTCCGCGAGCAGCTTCAGGCCCGCCTCCCTGTAGGGGCAGCTTCTCACTATCTCCCTCTGCAGGTCCAGGCAGTGGAACAGGTT
>CAYLXG010000036.1:5306-8433 GCA_964387445.1 uncultured bacterium | reverse complement strand
GCCGAAGCCCTCCCCTGGAGCCGTATCCCCCATGGCTATCACCGCGCCCCAGGCGGCGGCTATTCCGATGGCGGGAGCTCCCCTCACCGCAAGGGTCCTTATGGCCTCCGCCAGCTCGGCGGTGGTGCCGCATTCCAGGTAAACCTCCCTGGCCGGCAGCTCCCTCTGGTCGAGCAGGACCAGCTTTCCGTCGTTCCACTTCAGTGTCGGGACCGGTTTCAAATCAGTTCTTTCCTCTCTTCTCGAGTATCTCCTGGCAGATGGTGAAGATGTCCTCCGGCTCCATCATGCGGCCTCCCCCTGTGGTGCCGCAGGCAAGGATGCCCTCAACCGGCCCGGCGAGGGTGATCCCCCTGCCGCGGAGGGTCTCGGCGTTGGACCGTACCGCGGGATTGTTCCACATCCTGGTGTTCATGGCCGGGGCCATCACCACCGGCGACGCGCATGCCAGGAAAGCCGCGGAGAGAAGGTCGTCGGCCAGGCCCGTTACCGCTCTGGCCATGAAGCCAGCCGTTGCCGGCGCCACCACCATCAGGTCCACCGAATCGGTGAGCGCAATGTGGGGAATGAAGCCGGTCT
Source organism: uncultured bacterium (assembly GCA_964387445.1). Lineage (GTDB taxonomy): Bacteria > Fermentibacterota > Fermentibacteria > Fermentibacterales > JCC-6 > Sabulitectum. The sequence goes on along the minus strand of CAYLXG010000036.1, from coordinate 7,854 downwards.
CCCCCCCGGAGAAAAGGTCGGTATGGCAGGGTTCGCCGGTAACGGCGGAGACCTGCACAGGTGTAATGAAACGCAGGGCGCCGGGTGTGAGCACGGCGTTGACCGTGTGCCCGGCCTTCCTGAAAAGGGAGCCCAGTGAGCAGGCCTTGAAAGCCGCGGCTCCGCCGGTGACTCCCAGAAGGACCTCAGCCATTGCCGTTCCCCTCCCTGTTCCTTCTGCCTATCTCGTTAATACCCATCAGCGTGAGTTCCGGGCAGACCCTGAAGGAATGGCGGCAGTGCTCAGCCAGCCCCCTTCCCCAACCTCCGGTGGCCCAGAGAACAGGCTCCTCGCCCAGCTCCGCCGAGAGAAGGTCAACCATATGGTCCGCTGCGCCTGCGGCGCCGTGGAGCACCCCTGAACGCACCGCGTCCGCCGTTGTCCGGCCTGTGGCCGCAGCTGGGAACTCGAGGTCTATGGGGCTCAGTCTCTCCGCCTTCTTGAAAAGCTCTCCCGCGGCGGTGCCGACACCCGGGGCAATGGCTCCCCCTGCGTATCTGCCCCGGGAGTCTATCACATCGAACGTGGTGGCGGTTCCGAAGTCGGCCACTATGGCCGGAAGGCTGCCGGCCATCACGGCTGCACAGGCGTTGGCGAGCCTGTCGGGCCCTACCTCGTGGGGATAGAGGTAGTCCATCTCTATTCCAGCGGTCCTGTGGCTAACCTCCACCGGCGGGGTCCCCAGCCTCTTAACCGCCATGCTTACCAGGGAGTGGCAGACCTGGGGAACCACGGAAGCGAAGCACATGTCCCCGGGCAGGCGGTGTCCCGATGTCCTCAGAAGGGCTTCCAGGGTTATCCAGAGCTCGTCGGCGGTCCAGTGCAGGGTCCTTATACGCCACTGATCCAGGAGCTCCCCACCCTCGAAGAGGGCCAGGGCGGTCTTTGTGTTACCCACGTCAACGGCCAGCCTTGTCATGACACTCCCCCCGGGATCTCCCAGTCGAATCCGATGTCGCTGCATCGTACAGAATGGGTAAGCGCCCCGGAGGATATGCCGTCAACCCCGGTCAGCGCCACTTCGCGTATTGTCTCCAGTGTAATTCCCCCGGAAGCCTCAAGGTATATCCCGGATCCCTCCGCCAATGCCACGGCCTTTGTCAGCGTGTCGGTGTCCATGTTGTCCAGCAGTATCCTGTCGGGTTTGAGCATCATGGCCTCCCTGAGCTGGTGGAGGCCGTCAACCTCTATCTCCACCGGAACGCCCCTCTCCCTGAGCCTGGCCATAGCCGGCCCCAGCTGCGAAACACCCCCGGCAGCGGCGAGATGGTTGTCCTTCAGCATGGCCATGTCGAAAAGGGAGAACCTGTGATTGGTTCCCCCGGCTGTCCGTACCGCGTACTTCTCCATTGCCCTCATGCACGGGGTGGTCTTCCTGGTGTCCAGTATCTCCGCGCCTGTTCCCCGGCATGCCTCCACGAACTCGGCGGTCATGGTGGCAATGCCGCACAGTCTGCCCAGGATGTTCAGGAACACCCTCTCTCCCCTGAGTATCTCACCCGGTGTGCCGCGTATCACCGCTATTGCCCCGCCGGCGGGGATCCTCTGCCCCTCGGCGGCCAGAGGGGTCACTTCCGCACCGCCCGGGAGCAGTTCGAACACCGTCGAGGCGTGGGGCAGACCGGCAAGTACGATGGCCTCCCTGGCGTTCACGGAGCATACCGCAAGACGGCTGGCCATTCCTCCCAGCGCCCATGTGGCGCTGTCCTCGGCGGCCCTGTCCTCCAGCAGGGCGCACCCCGCCACGAATCTTGCGTTCTGCAGGGAGTCGGTCCAGTCCTCAGGTATCTTCACCTGCTGCCCCCTCCCTGTGGAATACGGTCCTTCCCCGCCGGATTGTCCTCCGCACCGAGACCGAATCAAGATCGGAGAACGGGTCGCCGTCGAGGCAGACCAGGTCTCCGGGCCTCCCTGGGGCAAGGGGAGCGGCAAGATGGCCGCATCCGGATATCTCCGCCGCTGAAAGTGTATAGGCCCGCAGGGCCTCATGGGTATCCAGGGCCAGTGAGGGATCCCGGTGACGGAGGGCTCCCCTGAGGCCGAAGATCGGATCCAGGGGCATGCTGTCGCTGCCGAAGCCCAGGGAGAATCCACCATCCAGCACCAGCCTGAAGGGATTTAGCCTGACAGAACGCCCCGGGGGCAGCAGCCTGTCGTACATCCCCCCCGGCCTCTGCCACCTCTCCACGAAATTGGGCTGCATGCTGAAGATGTGAAAATCCGGGTCCCAGCCATGCTCCCACACCGGCTCAAGGTCTTCCCCGTGCTCTATCCTCACGGGGAAACCCCTTCCCAGCAGATCGAACGCCCGGGATGACACCCGCTGAAGCTGGGCCAGGGCTCCGGCGCCTATGGCGTGGATCACAGGCATGACTCCGCTTTCTCCACAGGAGAGGAATCCCTTCAGAAGATCTGTGTCGGAGTGGAGAAGATGCTCGCCGGATCCGGGGTCCACCGCTGCGTTCCCGGCGCCGACACCCTGATCCTGGAGCAGCGTTCGCTCTGCGG
>CAYLXG010000036.1:0-5296 GCA_964387445.1 uncultured bacterium | reverse complement strand
CGCGGCCGCGCATTCCGGGTGCTGGGCCGCCACGCGTTCCCGGCGCCGAAGGAGCCGTCGAGGAAGAACTTGCGCATCCGCGTTCCGGGAAGCTCCGGAACCGCCACTTCACCATTCACGACCCATGCTATGTCCAGATCGGGCCCCGCCTCCATCAGGTCCAGAGCGTTGGCGGGTTTCTCCACGGTGCACACCCCTGTAACGCCTGCGGAATGCACCTTCCCGGTAACGCTGAGCACCGCTTCCCTGGCCCTCTCCCTGTCCGGTGGAAAACGCTCGGAGAATTCCATGACCGGCTTCTCCCTGAGAACACCGGTGGTCCTGTCCATCCATTTCGGGTCATGGTCCATCAGGGCCATCATGGCGGAGTTGGCAAGTGCGGCGTGGCCGCAGACACGGCAGAGAAAAGCAGGACGGTTGCCAGTTACTGCATCCAGCTGGTCAAGGGTGGGCAAACTGCTGTCGCTCCAGGCGCTCTCGTCGAAGGAGTCTCCCCTTATGATTCCGTCTTCACCGGCTCTGACATTCTCCCACACTATGCCCAGTAGGTCCTCGGCGGAACCTGCGGTGGAAAGGTCAAGGGAAAGCTCCTTCAGCACCATCCAGGAGAGATGGCAGTGGGCGTCGAAGAACGCCGGCATAACGAAGTCGTATTCCGGAAAATCCTCCGGTTCCAGGGGAGCGATCCCCTCCACCAGCCCTTCACGGTCAAGGGTCACCCTGGCGTTCTCCAGGGTTCCGCCCTGTCCTGTCCAGAGCCGCCGTGCCTTAATATCCCGCATTCCCGCTGTCCTGTATGTATTTGAACATGAGGTCTATCACTTCGTTCCTCACCTCGAGCTTGAAGAACATCCTGTTGCTCCTTACCTCTATCTCCTTGACCTTGCCCCTGATCTCCGCCTCCAGAAGGCCTCCCGAGGGCAGGGGCATGTTCTTGTCGCCCACATAGGTGGCGTCATGGTCAAGGTCCTTCATCTCCAGCACCCCTATGTTCAGCGGGTTGTCTATGGCGTACCACTTCTTCAGGAGGATGTAGTTGTTCCCCTGTATGGGTACCGGAGTTCCGAAGAAGGTAACATCTATCCTGGTGGTCTCACCGCTCCTGGTGCGGGCCTTGTCATAAACCTCGGCGTGGTTCCTGCCGGTCTCCTTCGCCACCAGCAGGGCCTGGTCGGCGGAGACGATCAGTTCAGAGCCCGAGACCTGCTCGGTTGACGCCACCCCAAGGGATATCTGAACCGAGAACTCCCTCTTCTCGCCCTGAACAACAGCCTCCACCCGGGAGTTCTCCACCGCCCGGCAAAGCCTCTCCGCGGTGGCGGCCCCCTCGGCGAGGGAGGTGTTGAGCATAAGCACCGTTATCTCCTCGCCGCCGTACCTGTAGGCCTCTCCCCGGAAGCGAACCGCCTTCCGCACCGTGGAGGCCACATGCCTCAGCACAAGGTCGCCCACATCGTGTCCGTGCTTGTCGTTGAACTTCTTGAAATGGTCGATGTCTATCATTATTGCGCAGAGCGGGAGCCCTGCGGTACCCATGGACCTGAGCAGCATGGGAATGTCATGATCCAGTATCTTCCTGGGGGGCAGGCCGGTAACGGCATCCTGCTCAACCTGCCTGGGGAATGTCACCCTGTCCATGTCCGGATACTTCTCCCCTCTTAGGGTCAACCATACAATAAAGCCTGGAAGCCCCGGGTCAACGGTCCGTTGACCCTGAAGAGGTGAATATGTAGAGTGTAGGCGGCGAAACAAACACCTTCAATTGCCCGGAGGGAGTGTACATTGAAACTGGCGGCATTTTCCACGGCGCTTGCCGCGCTTCTCTTCGCCGGCTGCATAGGCTGGAGCGGCGAACAGCGACAGGTGATAGAGAACTACAGGGACCTGGGAACCCATGCGGAGCAGGGCAGCTGGGGCAGGCTCATGTCCGGCCTTACCAGCGACACCGAAAACCGCCTGGAATCCCTTGCGGAGCTTTTCACCGAAGGCGGAGCCCCCTTCGATAACGACGCAGAGCTTCTCCTTGAAGCCCTGGCCGTGGAGACAGACATGCTCATCTTCCCCGAAGCGGTGATCTCGGTGGAGATAACCGGCGAAAGGGCCGTTCTCACCGCGGAAGAGCGGGGCAGACCGGTGGTCTTCCTGTTCAGGGAGGAGTCCGGCGGGTGGAAGCTGGACCTTCTGCAGCCCCTTGACTCAATGTTCCAGGACCTTTTCCAGGGTTCCCCGGGGCCGGGCTACGATCCGGTGATCCCTTCGGTGATATCACTGGGCAGCGGACCCTGCGTCACCACCGTGAAGAACTCTCTCCAGGGTACGGCGATACACCACGCCTTCTTCAGCCCCAGCGACAGCGATTCCTGGGGGGACGATCTCCTGGGGGCCAGCATCATCGGCACCGGAGGGGAACTGGTGCTCAGGGTGGAACCGGGCACCTACGACATCCAGGTTTACGACTCCGGCGGACACTCCTATACCCTGTGGCAGGTTGAGATCGACCAGAACGGTGTACTGTGGGAGGTTACCGAGGCGGACAGGGACCCCTGATCCGGCCCCTTTACCTCAAGCTCCGGTTTTTTTATTATGCGCATCGTGTATAAGCGGAGAGGACATTCCGCGCTTTTAAAAAATGGAGGGGTCTCAATGAAGAGAATGGTAATGATGCTCGCGGTGGTGCTTGCATTTACCGTGATTTCCGCCTGCGGCGGAGGCACGGTTCCCGTTAAGATAACCAACGACCTTGGAGCCTGGGATATCGAGGAGGTCTACATCGACCCATCCGACGAACCCTGGGGCGAGAACCGCATCTCAGACATAATGGAGCCCGGCGACGATGTGACCATCAGCGTCCCCGCTGGAACCTACGACATCAAGGTGGTGGACGAGGACGGCGACAGCTACACCCTCTGGGGCGTTGAGATCGGCGCCGAGGGATATCAGTGGGCCGTCACCCTGGCAGACATAGATTAGCACTGGAACTAGGAACGGTTACCGGAAACACCAAACTAAGAGGAGGGAAAATGAAGAAGCTCAGTATTCTTGCTCTTTTCGCCCTGCCGGTGCTCTTCATGGCATGCGGCGGCGGAGAGCCTGCTGACAACGACACCGACCGCGATGCCGGCGAAGAGGTCATCGAGGTCACCATCATCAACGGTCTGGAAAGCTGGAACATCCAGGAGATCAAGGTCGATCCCTCCGACGGTCCATGGGGCGATAACCGCCTGGAAGACATCCTCGAGCCCGGCGACGAGATCGTCATCGAGCTTGACGAGGCCGACACATACGACATCATGATCACCGACGAAGACGGCGACACCTACACCATGTGGCTCGTCGACATCGACGAAGACGGCTACGAGTGGGAAGTAACCCTGGAAGACCTGGACTGGGCCACCGAAGACGTCACCATCACAATCGAGAACGGCCTTGGAAGCTGGGACATCTGGTATGTCTACGGCTGCACCTCCGACGCCGACGACTGGGGCGAGGATCACCTGGGTTCCGAGATACTCGCACCGGGTGAGACCGTTTCCTTCACCGTTCAGTCCGGCGACTGGTACGACTTCCTGGCCGAGGACGAAGACGGCGACACCTACGTTATCCTCGACGAGTACATCGACGGCGACTTCACCTGGGTGGTGGACTTCGACTACATGGACAACAGCTTCAGGCTCGACGCCGAGATCGAGGAAGGCAGCGCCCCTGTAACCATCTACAACGGCCTGGGCGACTGGACCATCTGGTACGTGTACTGCGATCCCACCGACGCCCCCTGGGGCGACGACAGGCTGGGCAGCGAGCTCCTTCACCCCGGTGAGGAGTACACCTTCTACGTGAACCCCGGCGAGTACGACATTCAGGTGGAGGACGAGGACGGCGACACCTACACCCTCTGGGGAGTGACCATCGGCGACTCCGGATACTACTGGGAAGTCACCCTTTCCGACCTGGACTGATTTCCATATCTTCCTTTTCGGGGGGGGCAATACTGCCTCCCCCAATCTTTTGGAGGTTTCCATGAAAACTAAGGCGCTCCTGATGATCCTTGGAACGACGGCGATGCTCACCGCCTCCTGCGGATACGAGCCCACCAGGATAACCCTGGTGAACGGCCTTGGCAGCTACAACGTGGAATACCTGTTCATAAGCGGCACATCAGAGGAGGACTGGGGGCTGAACTCCCTTCCGGGGAACACCGTGCTCCTTCCCGGGGATTCCATTGCCATCGCAGTGGAGGCGGGCAGGTATGACCTTCAGGTGATCGACGAGGACGGCGACACCTACACCAGGTGGGACCAGGACGTACCGGAGGAAGGGTACCGCTGGGAGGTCCGCCTGGGAGAGATGGACTAAAGGGGAATAAAACAGGCCCAGCAGGGATATCACCGGAAAAAGGAGGAGAAGGACTTTGAGTACCGCAAGGATCATCACTGTACTGGCCGCGGCGACCCTTACGCTTATGTGCGGCTGTTTCGAGAAGGTCCCCCTTTCGGTGACCAACGGCCTGGAGAACTACGACATCCACATCATTTACATAAGCAGGAGCTCCGACAGCGTGTGGGGCACCAACCACCTTCCCGGCACCGACATCCTGGCCCCGGGCAGGACCGCCGAGGTAATGGTGACCCAGGGCCTCTACGACATACAGGTCACCGACGAGGACGGCGACACCTACACCCTGGACGATGTGAAGATAGGCAGCGAGGGCTTCAGCTGGACGGTAACCATCGACCAGATGGACCCGGCAACGGTCACAGACCAGTCCATACCCTCGGGCAGCTTCCCGGTGGTGATAACCAACGACCTGGGCAGCTGGGACATACGGGGCATCTACATCTCCCCCTCCGACAGCGACAGCTGGGGAGACAACCATCTGGCCGGTGAGATCCTCTACCCCGGCGACACCTACACAGCCTATGTTGAAGGGGACACATACGACATCTACCTCGAGGACGAGGACGGAGACACCTACACGAGGTGGAGCGTGTATGTGGGCGGTTCCGGCTATAACTGGACCGTCACCCTCTCCGACCTGGACTCCTCAGGCGGTTGAGGCTGACGCAAGCTGAAGCGGCGCTTCAGTCGGCGACACATCCCCTGCACAGCGGCAGGTGAACGGCAATGAGGGTGCCCTCGCCCTCGGTGCTGGAAACGGATATCTCCCCTCCATGCACCTCCACTATCTGCTTCACCATTGAAAGCCCCAGGCCCAGCCCCCCGTCGGGGTTCCTCTTGGCCTGACGGCCCCTGTACAGGAAGGAGAACACATGGGGCAGGTCCTCTTCCGGAATGCCCA
>CAYLXG010000035.1:0-17370 GCA_964387445.1 uncultured bacterium | reverse complement strand
AGCACGAATCGTGAAAGCAGAAAATCGTGGGCGCTCCGTCGAGGATCACCCTGCGGCTCAGGGCGTAGTAGGCCTGACCGGGGACGGAATAGAGGTGCAGCTTGAGCCGTGTGTCGCCGATCCTGGCGAAGTTCACCGGAAGGAAGTCGAAGAAGACCGTTCTTTCGCATCTGGTGCACAGCGTAACAAGCCTGCCGCGGTTTTCCGGGGCGATGAGGTCCCTGATGCCCCGAAGATTCGTGGTCTTTCCCGAAAGACCCGGACCGTAGTAAACGATCTTGTAGGCTATCTCGTTGCCGGACCTGTGCATTGATCCCCCCTCTTACTGTCTGAGACCCGTTTCACAATATATAACCCTCTTCGGTGCTTCTTTCAAGAAGCAGCTCCAGCCTCTGGGCAGCCTTTTTTCCGGTGAGCCTGAACCTTCCGCTTATCTCGTCGGGGGCACCGTACAGATACTCGTCCAGGAGGTAGGAAAGTACCGAGCGGAGCCTTCTTGCCCCGATGTCCTCCTTTTCCTGGTTAAGATGCCTTGCGGCGGCGGCTATCTCCCGCCTGGCCCCGGTTTCCACCGAGAGCTTCAGGCCTCCAGCAGTTTCAGGTACTGGTCCAGTATGCAGTTCTCCGGCTCCGTGAGTATCCTGAGAAGGTCGTCCTCTTCCAGCGGATCCAGGGATACCCTCAGCGGAAAACGCCCCTGAAGCTCCGGTATGAGGTCGCTGGGGCTGGTGCCGTGGAAAGCCCCGGCGGCTATGAAGAGGATATGGTCAGTCTTCACCGGGCCGTACCGGGTGGGCACGGTGCTTCCCTCCACCAGGGGGAGAAGGTCTCGCTGAACCCCCATCCTGGACACGTCCGGGCCGCTGCCGCCTTCCGAACCTATTATCTTGTCGATCTCGTCGATGAAGACTATGCCCTCCTCCTGGGCAAGCCTGGAGCTTTGCGGCCCGGTGGGCGTACATGCTGATGCCTTCGGCCACATGGTCTCCCCCCTCGAGGATCCTCTCCATTTCGTCATCGAAGAGCTTCTTCCCGGCGTCCGACACCTTCATCCGTATCTTTTTCCGTCTGCGTCCTATGACCTTGTCCAGCATCTTCTTCATCTGGTCGTTGATCTGATTGTCGAAGCCCTGCCCCGGGATCATGGGAAAGACCTCAACCCCCATGGCCTTCTCGGAGACTGAAAGCTCTATTTCCATGTGGTCAAGCCTGCCGGAATCAAGGAGGGCTCCGGCGGTCTCTTCGGTTCCGAGGTCGGGCCCCGCGGACAGGATCGCCGCAAGCAGACGGGAGCGGACCCTCTCGGCTGCCTCCTTCTGCTTCTCCTCCCTGGCCTTCCTGGCGGAGATGTTCACAGCGGTCCTGGCAAGGTCCCTGATGATACCCTCAACGTCCCTTCCCACATAGCCGGTCTCCGTGTACTTCGTGGCCTCTACCTTCACGAAGGGAGCGCCGGTGAGGCTGGCTATCCTTCTGGCGATCTCCGTCTTGCCCACCCCGGTGGGACCCATCATGATGAGGTTGCTGGGGTATATCTCGGAACGGTATGGCTCCGGAACGAGCCTCCTTCTGTAGCGGTTCCTCAGGGCAATGGCCACGGCTCTTTTTGCCTCGTCCTGGCCTATCACATGCCGGTCTAGCCACTTTACGGTCTCAACCGGGGTCATGTCATCCGGGCGCATATTTCCTCCGACTGAACTTCTCCGCCTGTGTAGATGCAGATGTCGCAGGCGATGGAAATGGCCTCGGCGGCCAGTTTCAGAGGACCCATCCTGGTGTGGCGGTCCAGCGCCCTGGCGGCGGCCATGGCGTATGGGGAACCGGAACCCACCGAGACTATGCCGTCGGGGGATTCCACGACTTCACCGGAGCCTCCGATTATCAGCGCATGGCTGCTGTCCACAGCCGCCAGCATGGCGTTAAGCTCCCTGAGGTACTTGTCGGCCCTCCATTCCCTTGCCAGCTCCACCGAAGCCCTGGGCAGGTTCCCCCTGAAGGTCTCCAGCTTCTCCTCGAGCCTCTCCACAAGGGCGAAGGCATCGGAACCGGCTCCGGAGAAACCCACCAGCACCGTCCCTCCGCAGAGCTTCCTGATCTTCTTCGCGGACATCTTGAGGATCGTGTCCCCGAGCGTAACCTGCCCGTCGGCGGCCATGGCCGCCTTTCCGTTCCTCACTATCCCGAGAACGGTGGTGGATCTGAGTATCATGATCCCTCCCCTGTGAGTTCATGGAGACCGATGCGCTCCAGAAGCGCCCCCCGGGCCTCCCATGAGATGGACTCCATGGACAGGATGTACCACAGGGAGATCCTCCGGGCTTCGTCCGGATCGTCGAGGAATCTCTCCGCAAGGGCCGCAACCCTTTCTCCTCCCCGCTCCTCTCCCAGGACCGGCGCCATTATGGACCCCAGGGCCACCGATGCCATGACCTCGTTAATGGAAGCGAGGCCGATCATCTCCGTGATGACGTCATCCGGGGAGAGGTCTTCCCTCCACTGGAGCCCGGGACTCTCCTGATCCATGCTCCCTATGACAGCGGCCAGGGCGGTGTCCATGATGTTGAGACCGGCTGAATAGGGCGAGAGCACCGTGTGTCTGTCCACCGTCGATGTCATGAGTTCGTTGAGGGAACCGTCGCCAATGGCTGTTCCAAGGGAATCCAGAACCCTCCTTGCGGTGATGTAGTCGCCGAAAGCAAGGGCCGCTTCGATCCTTATCCACTCCTGTGCCGGGGTTCCGTCGCTGATGGAGTCTATCACCGAAGAGAAGGCCTGAGCCTGCTGAAACTCCCCGGCCACCGCAGCCAGCTGGGTGATGGCGCTGTTCATGGCGCTGGAGCCTGAAGCGGCGGCTGCGCTGTCCATCCATGCCACGGAATCGTTCACGTACAGCCTGGCGGCCTCGGGACCCTGGGTGCCCATCACGAGCCTCGCCTTGAGCATAACGAAGCTGGGCATTATGGGAAGCCATTCCTCAGGCATGGCCGAGAACAGTTCCTCGGCGCTGTCGAGACAGTGCTCCATGCTTTCAGGGTCTCCCTCGGCCAGGAACTGGGCCGCAAGGCGGGTGTAGCAGCTTACATAGTTCCTGGCTATCTGGACCGCCTGGTCGTCCTTGTAGACCCCGGGGTCCATAAGCCCGGTCGTAAGGTAGCTTTCCGCCAGTTCAAGACCCCTGCGGGTGTCAACGGGAACACCCCCGGGCGTGTCCATGACCATGAAGGTTATTCCCTGCATCTGCAGGTAATCCTCTATGTACTGTCTGTTGTCGCCGGAGACGGTCCCGGCGATCATTATCTCCCTGCCATGGATGTCCCTGTTCCTTATCATGTTGACAAGGAGAAGGTCCTGCATGGGGATCGATCCCTGGTTGCCCCTGCCCATGCTGGGAACGGTGATGGCGGTGGGGCCGCTTGTCATGACCCAGGGCCATTGCCCGGTGAAGGTCTGGTCCAGCACGCTGCGGTCCACAGGGGATGTCCTCGGAAGGCCCTCTTCCGTCACATGGAAGAAGTTGGGTCCCCAGATGAACACTGGCTGTATGGAATCCACGAGGTCCTCCTGATAGGAGAGGAGGAGCGGGTCCTTCTCCATGAGCTGCCTCATGTACCACCTTGTGTTCATAAGGCTGAGATTGCTTATGAGAACGTCCCTTCTTACTCCCAGTACGCCCTGGGCGAACCACAGGGGAAAGGTGTCGTTGTCTCCGTTGGTGATTATCACCGCGTTCTCAGGACATGACTCAAGGAGGTTCATTCCGTAGCCCCGGGCCACGTAGTCACCGGAGCGGTCGACCATGTGCCAGTTCATTGCCAGCGATGCAGCCGGGAATGCAAGAAGCAGCCAGGCGGCCTTCCGCACGGCCCTGGATGAAGCCTTCTGAAAGAGGGAACCGGCGCCGATCATGGCAAGGATCGCGTAGAAGATGAACGATGCACCGAAGAAGTAGTCCCTCTCCCTTACCTCCCCTGTGGCGGTGCCCTCCGGCCCTGTCTTGAAATTCAGGTAGACCACGAAGGCGAAGCTTGCCATGAAAAAGGTAAGGCCCACCAGTACCAGCAGGTCCTTCCGCCTCGCCCCAAGGGCAAAGAGGCCCGTTATTGACAGCATGGCGGTGGCAAGCCAGAGGAAGGCCCATGCGGCGCCTCCGGCGGGTCCCATGGGACCTGTCCATGCCTGGGGTTTTCCCGCCTGCCATGAAAGGTATTCCCTGAAAAGACCGAGCTGCTCGCCGAAGGGCCCCTTCCTGTCCATAATGGAGACCTGGCCGTACTGCTTCCTCTCCAGTGCATCCCTGAACTCCGACCAGACGGACGGGTTGGTCTCGTTTATCTCGGGGTTCTGTATGGCCCTAAGGGGCATATAGAGGTGAACGCTGAAAGCCAGCACCATCAGGGCCAGGAACATAACTATGAACCCCGGGCTCCTCCATTCGAAGGCCTTCTTCCTCATGGCGTAGAGCAGGTACATGGCGAATATCGGAAAGACCACGATGAGTGCGCTGAGGTGGTTGCCTATGGATAGGGTCATAAGGTATCCGGTGAGCAGCAGCTGCCTTCCGGCGGGTTTCCCTTCCAGCCTTCTCTCGATCCAGATGTCGAATACCCAGAGGATCATCAGGGAGAGCAGACCGGCCATGGCGTAGGTTTCCGTGGCGTTGTTGTTCCTCCAGACGGTGTAGCTGAAAGCAGCCAGGAGGGCCGCCGCCGCGGATACCGGTCTGTAGAGCCAGGGCTCCCAGCCCATCCTGATGGACCACCTCTGTATGAGCCTTGCCGCGAGTCCTATGGTGATGGTGCCTGCAAGGGCGCACATGAGATTGACCCTTGCGGCTATTGAAGGAATGAAGAAGAAGACGATGGTGGCCACCCTGCCCATGAGGACGAAGAAGGGAACCCCCGGGGGGTGCGGAATGCCCGCCACCCAGGAGCATGTAATGTACTCTCCGCTGTCCCAGAAACTCACCGACGGGGCCAGCGTGATGATGTAAACTGTGAGTGCCGCCAGCGCCGAGGCAGCGGCGATAAGCCTGTCGGTGTTGAAGTATTCCCTTTTTCTCACTTCTTCCCCCTGGGATGAGTCTTCATGTAAACGCCCTTCAGTCTTTCGGTGGTCAGGTGGGTGTACACCTGCGTAGTTCCTATCCCCGCGTGGCCCAGCAGTTCCTGAACCGTCCTTATGTCCGCCCCGGCGTCCAGGAGATGGGTGGCGAAGCTGTGACGGAACGAGTGGGGCGTTGCCCCGGCGGCCCTGGCAGCACCGCGGACCCCGGATGCAACAATACGCCGTATATCCCTGGGGTCAAGTTTCCTGCCGTTGACGCTGAGGAAGAGTGTGCCCGGATCCTCCCCCTTCACGAATGCCGTTCTCAGGGATCTCCACCTGGCTATCCATTCACAGGTTCCCCGGGGAACGGGAACGACCCTCTCCCGGCGTCCCTTTCCCATTACCTTCAGCAGACCCCGGTTGTCCATGGCGTCCGCCGCTGCCAGGGAAGCCGCTTCAGCGGCCCTGAGACCCGCTCCGTAGAGCACCTCCACCACTGTCCTGTTCCTTACCCCCAACGGTTCGCCGGTATCGTATGCGTTCAGAACTGACCTTACCTCTGCCACCGCCAGGAAGCCGGGAAGCTTTCCGGAAAAAGACGGGCAGCTGACCTTCGAGGCGGGATCGTCGGCGCTCCTTCCGGTGTCGAACTTCCATGAGGAGAATGTTCTGAAGCAGCTGGCCATCCTGGCCACGGTCCTTCTGGAAAGACCCCTGGCGGAACTGTCGACGATGTAGTTCCTTATGGATTCCGCCGAGAATCCGTCCCCCAGGGAACCGCCCTTTTCCACGAAGTCCTGAAGCTGCCTTCCGTATGCCCCGGCGGTGAGGGGCGAAAGACCTCTCCCGTGCAGGAGCTCGTCGATGAAGGCTTTGAGGATCAGTCTATCTTCTTCTTGCAATTGGGACAGAACACCCCCTTCTTCCTCTGCTCAAGAAGCGGGAATCCGCATCGTGGGCATCTTCTGTCAAGCGGTCTGTTCCACATGGCGAAGTCGCATTCGGGATACCTCGAGCACGAAAAGAAAACCTTTCCCTTCCTGGTGGTTCTCTCCACCAGTTCACCGCCGCACAGGGGAACGGGGCACTTCACCCCCGCGGGCAGGGGACCTGTGTAGCCGCAGGTCCTGGAGGAGCAGGCGGCGTATCTTCCGAACCTGCCCTTCCTCACGGAAAGGGTACCTCCGCAATCGGGGCAGCTGGTGTTCTCTATGGTTTCCTCTTCCCCTGTCTCAAGCGGCCTGGTGTACTTGCATGAGGGGAAGCCGGGACAGGCCAGGAACTTGCCGAACTTGCCCATTTTTTCCACCAGGGCCCTGCCGCACTCGGGGCACTTCTCTTCGGTTTCCTTCACCAGGGAGGCCTTTACACCGGGAAGCTTCTTCATGGCATCCTCCAGTGAGGCAGCCAGGGGCTGATACAGCTGATCCACCGCCTGGCGGTAGGTCTTCCTGCCTGCGGCGATCTCGTCGAGAAGGTCCTCCATCTCAGCTGTGAACTCCACTCGGAAGAGTCCCGGGAAAAGGTCCGTGAGAAGCCCGGTGGTAACCGTTCCTACCTCGGTGGGATGGAGCTTCTTCTCCTTCAGCTCGACATAGGCCCGTTTCTTCAGGGTGCCGATGATGGAGACATATGTGGATGGCCTACCTATCCCCCGCTTCTTCATTTCGGAGACCAGGGAAGCCTCGGTGAACCTGGAGGGGGGGGAGGTGAACTTCTGCTCGGTGGAAACGTTCAGGAGCTCCGCGGGGCCCTCATGGAGGGCGGGAATCTCGGATGTGAGCTTCACCTGCCAGGGATCCACCTCCGTGAAACCCTTGCGTATCATTTTCTGCCCGGAGGCCCTGAACACGAGTTCTCCGCCCTGCACCAGCGCTTCCGACTCGGAGATCAGAGCGTCGGACATCTGGGTGGCAACGAATCTGTTCCATATGAGCTCATACAGTTTCAGATGCCTCGGCTCCAGTTTTCCGGCAAGGCTTTCCGGGGTTCTGGACACATCAGTGGGCCTTATGGCCTCGTGGGCGTCCTGGGCGCTTCCGGAGGAACGGTACCTGCGGGGCCTGGGCTCAAGGAGTTCCTTCCCCCACCTGCCGGCTATGTAGCTTCGGCATTCTTCTATTGCCGCCGGTTCGATGCGCACCGAATCGGTCCTCATGTAGGTTATCAGACCCGTGGTCTCACCGCCTATGTCGAAGCCCTCATAGAGTTCCTGGGCCAGCCTCATGGTCACCGATGGTGAGAGGGAGAGCCTGGAGGAGGCGGTAACCTGCAGAGAACTGGTGATGAAGGGGGGGGACGGTTTCCGTTTCTTCTCCCTGTCCTGCACCGATACGATGCTCCAGGAAGCCTTCCTGGCCCTCTCCACCGTTTCACGGGCCTTGTCGCCGCTGCCGGGGGAGTATCTGTCTCCATCGGCCCTTCTGCCGCCGTCGCGGTGAAGCTTTGCCTGGAACTCGCCTTCGGCGGAACGGAATACCGCTGTGACCGGCCAGTACTCATGGGGGACGAAATCCCTTATCTCCCCCTCCCGCTCCACTATCATCCTCAGGGCGACGGTTTGAACCCTTCCTGCGCTGAGACCTTTTCCCACGGTCCTCCAGAGGTAGGGGCTGACCCTGTAGCCCACCAGCCTGTCCATGACCCTTCTGGCCTGCTGGGCATCCACGAGGTCCATGTCCATGGAGCCGGCGGCACGGGCGGCGGCTGTGACCGCCTCCCTGGTAATTGAGTTGAACCTTACCCTTCTGAACTTCCTGTCGCCGCCGGCGAGGAGCTGTGATACGTGCCAGCATATGGCTTCTCCCTCACGGTCAGGGTCGGCTGCGAGGTAGATCTCTTCGTAGCCCTCCGCCGTTTTCCTCAGCTTCGCCACCACTGAACGCTTTCCCGGAAGCACGGTATAGGTGGGTTCAAGTGTTTCGAGGTTTACGCCTATCCTGTTAAGGGGAAGGTCCCTCACATGTCCGTTGGAGGCTATTACGTCCCATCCGCTGCCGAGATAGTTCCTCAGGCTGCGGGCTTTTGCAGGGGACTCGATAATGAGCAGCTTGTGTTTTTTTCTGGTAGCCATCGAATCGCGAACTCCCGTTTTGTTAGCTGTTTACTGGTTTTCCGCTAGCCACGAGCTGACCGGGCCGGAAATCGATTCCCAGCAGTCTTCCCTGTAGCTGAGGAAATCCTGGAACTGGACAGGGCTTATGACGCCCTGAACATTGGGGAAGTTC
This sequence comes from uncultured bacterium, assembly GCA_964387445.1. GTDB lineage: Bacteria > Fermentibacterota > Fermentibacteria > Fermentibacterales > JCC-6 > Sabulitectum. The sequence goes on along the minus strand of CAYLXG010000035.1, from coordinate 9,097 downwards.
GATGACACCAGGCTCATGATGACGGTGTTCTGGTAACGGTTCTCCCTGTAAAGAAGGACCAGCTGATCCACCCCTGAAGGGGTGAGCCAGTGGGAAACCCTCCTCAATATCTCCAGACGGGTCTCCGTTTCCTCGGGGTGCCTCAGGGAAAGAACCAGCACCTGAGTGGTGTCATGATACTGAAGCAGGACCGCGTCGTCGAGTTCCTTTGGGAATGATGCGGCGACCACCGAGAGCTGTTCCGCCATGATCTCCATCTCATCATCCAGGACCGTGGCCCCCACGGAAGCGGGTGCGGATGTCCTGAACGGGATCGGAGGGGGATCCGCGATCACGGAGTACTCGTCGGAAAGGGCCAGCCCCGCCAGGCCCAGCGGGTCTTCACCCTGAACGGCCACGGAGGCGGTGTCTGCTGGGATGGTGTCCGGCTGTGCGGCCATGGTGTCCGGAAGGGCGATCTGAAGGGTGTCCGGGTCCTGGGGACCCGTGGTGTCAGCAGGGATTCCCGCCGAGGGCTCCGTTATTCCTTCGGGATCACCGAAAAGGTTCATGGGGTCCATGAAGTAAAACACCGCAGCAAGGGCCGCAAGGAAGAAGAGACCCACCGCCGCGTACCGGATAGCCGATGAACCGGATGGCTTTGCCTCCTCCTGGGTTTCGTCGGAGTCGAACACCAGGCCCTCGTCCCTCTCGGGCTCTACCCCTTCATTGGCGTGCTCTATGGCCTTTCCCGATGCGGCGCACTTGCTGCATACATGGGCTATCCTGTCGAAGCAGTCACGGCAGGTGAGGTCGCTGCAGGTCCTGCAGGGGGCCAGCTTCTCGCCGTCGGTGGGGGTCCTTCCGCAGATGTGGCACCTGTTGGTGCTGCGGACCTCGTCCCTGGCTGAGGTTATGAGGATGTCATCTTCCTCTTCCGCCTCCTCTTCCCCGTTCTCCCGGATCTCCTCATCCGCCTCTTCGTCGATCTCCTCTTCTTCGAACTCGGCTTCAGGGATCTCCTCCGCCGGGGCCGTGGCCGGGGCCGGCACATTATCCTCCTCTTCGTCGTCGAATCTGGGGAGAAGGTCTATGTACGGGTAGAGGTCCTTCTGTATGGCCCTGGCCTCCCCCATGGGCACGGCTTCGCGGATGACGGAAGGTGAGTTGTTCACCGCCTCTTCGGCATCGGACATGGAGAGATCGAGACTGGTCACCAGGAGCTTCAGGACCTTCCTTTTTTCCTCTTCCCGGCCAAGTCTTACAAGCAGCAGATCAACGAGGGATTCAGACATCAGGCCCTGCCTTCCAGAAGCTCGAACTGCCTGTGAAGCCTGGCTATGACCATTCTGCTCACCCGCCTCAGGGTTTCGAAGACGCCTCTGCCGTCGGAGGCAACCGATTCCAGGCAGGGCACCTTGGAGAGCCCTAATTCCTGCACTATCCTGGAGACCGGGACAGCATCGGGCAGGTCACGCTTGTTGCACTGGAGCACCAGGCTGACGCCCTTCCTCTTCTGCGTCCTCAGGTTCTCCTTGAGGTCCCTGAGGCTTGCGATGTTGGCGTCCATCCTGGATTCCTGGGAGTCGGCTACGAACACTATGCCGTCCACCCCCTGGAGTATCAGCCTGCGGCTGTCTGAATACATGGCCTGGCCGGGGACGCTGTAGAGGTGGAGCCTTATCTTGAAGCCGTTTATCTCACCTGAATCCAGGGGCAGGAAATCAAAGAAAAGAGTTCTCTCGTTGCCCGCTGCCAGTGAGATAAGCTTTCCCCTGGAGTCGGAGTTCACCTGACTGTGTATGTACTTGACATTGGTGGTCTTCCCGGAGAGGCCGGGACCGGCGTAAACCAGCTTGCAGTCGATCTCTCTGGCGCTGTAGCTAACGGTTGCCATTAGGAGTCCCCTTCATTCCTGTCAGTGTCGCCGTTGTTTCCGTCAAGACCGTTCTCCCCGTCTTTCATCCCCTTCTTGAACTGGGTGAGCGAACGGCCTATGGACCTGGCTATCTCCGGTATCCTCTTCGCGCCGAAGAGAAGGAGGAGAACCACCAGTATAATTATTAGTTCGGCGGTTCCTATGCGGCCCATGTGTTTCCTCCCTGCCCCCTAGAACCATTTGTAGAGAACACCAACCGTTACCAGCCCGGCGAAGGTCATGATGTTCAGCTTCACCGCGATCTCCGCCAGATGGAACCTGAGTATGTGTATGTCGAACCCCAGAGGCCCCACTGAGAACTCGGCGCTGCCGCCGAAGAACTGCCGCAGAGCGACTGAATTGTCGGGAAGCAGAGCACTTACCGCTTCTCCGAAAACGGTTCCGGTCACCATGCCGGCTACCGCGAGGAATACCCAGAATCCGGTTGATCTGCCGTGAAGCAATTCCTTCCTTCCAACCTGTGTATCTTAATCCAACACTCTGTTCTGCGCAATGCCGGAAACCCGGGTGAAGAGACCGTCGAGCCTTTTCGCCAGAACTCCCACCAGAACCCCGGAGATCACCCCCCATCCGGAGAGCAGGGGTACTATTCCCTCCACTGGTATATCATGCAAAATAACGCCGGCGACAAGAAGCTGAGACCAGAGAGAGGAGACTGCTCCGGCAACGGAGATCCCCGGTATCGAGACCCGCTCCCCGAGAACCCTTCTGATGACCCCCATTGCAGAAGCCGCCGCTGCGGCCCCGGAAAGGGAGAGGATGAAGGTTGGTGTGGCTGCGGTTCCCATCACCAGGGCTACTATGAATGCCCTGAAGACGTTGAGTTCAAGGGTGCGTATCCATCCGAACCTTACTAGGGCGATCACCGATGGTATGTTGGCAAGACCAAGCCTCATGAAGGGAACGGGCCTGGGCACCATGGAATCCAGTACCCCGAGAACCGTGGCGCTCACCACCAGAAGGGTCAGCTCCCTGCGGCCTTCTTCAGGCATTCCTCCACCTTCCCGAAAAGGCGCGTCGATTCGAAGAGGGTCTCGGCACGCTCCCTGGCGGCCCTCCCTGCCCCTTCCCTGAAGGATGTTCTTTCCTCCATGATCCTCACCGCCTCCATGAGCGCCCCGGGATCGCCGGCGGCGAAGTGAAGGCCTGTCACGCCGTGGCTGTTTACCCAGGTGACACCTGTGGGAATGTCGCTGGAAAGCACCGGCGTTCCGCAGGCCATTGCTTCCAGCTGAACCATGCCGTAGGCCTCGCTGCGCTGAGTGGAGGGCAGGATCAGCGCCCTGGCCTCCGAATAGAGTTTCCGGAGTCCTTCATCGGAGACATCGGTGAGTACCCTTACCGGAAGGGAGTTCAGTGCCACGGTTCGGCGAACCTGCTCCTCCAGGGCTCCTCCCCCGGCCAGGACAAGGGGCGGCGGATCCTCCATGAGCTTCCAGGCGTCCGGCAGCACCATTATTCCCTTGTAGCGCCTGAAGCGGCCAACGAAGAGGTAGTAGTTTCCCCTGGGCCCGCCCGAGGGCCGGAACAGTCCCGTGTCCACCCCTATGGGTATCACCTGGACATTCTTCAGGGGGCTCAGGTACCTTGAAGTCGCACGGTAATTGTCGGATGTTGCCAGAACGGAGGACGCCCCCCTGAGGAAACGGCGGAGGAACGGCGCATAAAGGGGCATTGCGAAGGCCTGCCTCACGATGTCGCTGTGATAAGTTGCCACCCATGGAGTTCGTTTGCTCCTGGGTCCCGCAAGCCAGGCAAGGACGGCTGAAGGGAGCGGCAGATGGAAGTGGACCACCTGGCGGCTCCCCCTGAAGAGAGCACTTGAGAGCCCCGGGGCCACCGGGTTTGAAAGGATCCTGCCCAGTTCCTTCACTCCGTGCACCGGTATGCCGTCTACTTCCCTCTCTCCCCCTCCGGTAACAAGTATCTCCACCTGGTGCCCCCGGCGGGCAAGGAAGGCCGACAGGTCGTGGACATATCTCTCGATCCCCCCGGAGACTTCGGGATACACGTCCTTGTAGACCTGGAGTATCCTCATTCCATGACCTCCAGGTAGCGGCTCCAGGTCTCCCGGGCCATTCGCTCCATGGAGAACCGCCCGGCGAAGTCCATGAGGGCTCCCCGGTCATGACCCGTATCCAGGGACTCCAGGACGGCACTGGCAATGGATTCAGGGGATGCGCCGCAGAACCCCGCGGCGACCTGACCATACACTTCCCTCAGCACCCTGGCCGGGCCCAGGACCGAGGGGGTTCCCGAGACAGCGGCTTCCAGGGGGGGCAGCCCGAATCCCTCGTAAATCGACGGATAAACCAGGAGTTCCGCCGCCGCCATGGCGCTTCTGAGCATCTCTTCAGGTATGCTTCCGGTCCATCTGACCCCCGGGGTCTCCCTGAGGAGTTCCCTGGTCTTCCCCGGACCCCAGCCCCACCTGCCGGTTACCACCAGCTCCATGTCAGGGTGAACCCTCCTGATGGCGGGCCAGCCGTTCAGAAGCCCCTGGAGGTTCTTCCTGGGCTCCACCGTGCCGGTGAAAAGGATGAACCTGCCCCGCAGGCCGAACCGTTCCCGGAAAAGGAACGGATCTCCAGGGGTATCCGGGGCGGAGAGGTAGACCCTCCGGCTGGGAAGCCCCAGAAGTTCGCCTATCTCCCCTGCGGTGAAATCACTGTCGGCGAGGATCAGGGAGGCCCCCCTGGCAACCCTGGGGAAGTGCAGCCTGTAGTAGAGGGACCTGAGAGGGGGGAACCAGCCTGGATCCCTCATGAAAGCGAGGTCATGGACCGTTACCGCGTACGGCACTCCTCCAACGGGCCTTCCCCCGAAGGCGGGGAGATGGAGAAGGTCATAGTTCCCCCTCCTCACAGAGGCGGGTATTGCCAGGTGTTCTTCGATCATCCTGGCCATGGTCCCCGAGGCGGCCTTCCCAACGGGGATCACACCTGTTATTCCCGCCAGGGCAAAACCCCTCAGCAGCCTTTCGGTGTATACGCCGGTGCCGCCGCGGTTCCCCGAGGCGGATCCGTACAGGGCAACTCTGCGGTCAGCCTTCGGCAACCGAGTCGTCGCCCAGGAGAACACCGCCGCGGAAGCCTGAAACGGTTACCCTGCGCCCGGTGACCGAGGAACTGAGGCGGGAGTCGCGGAAGACCGATGAGTCCCCGGCTATGGTGTCCGATATCTCGCATCCCTGCACGGACACGGACTCGCCGAAGGATACGTACGGACCCACCACGGAGTCGGTTATCACGCACCCGTTCCGGAATGAGCAGGGCTCTATCACCCTGGAGCGGATGAGCTCTGGGGTCCCGCCGGGGCCGTTTCTGTCCAGAAGGACCCTGTTGGTCTCAAGGAGGGTCTCGGGCTTCCCGCAGTCGTACCAGCCGTCGATATCCAGTATTCCGAAGGGCTCGCCTTTCCTGAGCATCAGCTCCATGGCGTCGGTGAGCTGGAACTCTCCCCTGGTCCTCAGACCCATTTCCATCAGGCTGCGGCATCCCTCCATGAGCCTCTTTCCGCTGGCGAAGTAATAGACCCCCACGATGGCAAGGTTGCTCACCGGCTCCGAGGGTTTTTCGATCAGCCTGACCACTTTTCCATCCTCCAGGAGCACCACACCGAAACGGGAAGGATCCTCAACTGGGCTTGTGACTATCATGTTCCTGGCTTCTCCCCGGAGGACGGACAGGTCAGCGGAGAAAAGGGTATCCCCCAGGACAACCATGGTTGGGCCGTCGCCGGTGAACCCCTCGGCGAGGAGCACCGCGGAAGCCAGACCGTCGGTCCTCTCCTGAACGGCGAAATCAGTCCTGATGCCGGGGTATTCTCCCTGGACCCATGAGACGATCTCATCACCCAGGTAGCCGGTTATAAGGGTAACGTGGTCCACCCCCGCTTCGATGAGTGTGTCCATCACGTGGGCGAGCATTGGTCTGCCGGCCACCGGCAGCAGGGGTTTCGGTGTTGACCAGGTAAGGGGTCTCATCCGGGTGCCTTTTCCAGCCGCCGGTATTATACAGTGCATCTATGAGCCTCCAGTGTTCCATGAATCCTCGTTCAGGAGGATCTCCGGGTACTTTCCCACCACGTAGGAGTGGACCAGGGCCCTTACCCTGAGGCCGGTCTCCATGTCCAGCGACTTCCGCGCAAGTTCACGTGCGCCGTGGGTGGTCACCACCCCTATCATCTTCTTCACGTCGGGTATCAGAGTGGGAGCAACGCTGAGTTCGTCGAGGCCGAAGCCCAGCAGCAGGGGGACCGCCAGGGGGTCGCCGGCCATTGAACCGCATATGCCCACCCATTTGCCCTGGGGGTGACAGGTCCTCACCACGTGGTCTATCTGCCTCAGGACCGCAGGGTGGAAATAGTCGTAGAGCTCCGCCACCCTGGGATTGCCCCTGTCCACCGCAAGGGTGTACTGCGTAAGGTCGTTGGTGCCGATGGATACGAAATCCACGTAGGGCAGCATAAGATCCAGGGCAATGACGGTGGCAGGCGTTTCCACCATTATTCCCACCTTCATCTTTTCGTCGAAGGGAACCTTTCTCTGCCTGAGGTCGTTCTGGACCATGGACAGCAAGTCCCTGAGCCGTCTGAGCTGATCCACATGGGTGACCATGGGGAACATCAGGCTGATGTTTCCCCTGGCGGAAGCCCTCAGTATGGCCCTGAGCTGCTTCGAGAACTCCTCGGGCCTGTCGAGGCAGATCCTCACCGCCCTGTAGCCCAGGAAGGGGTTGGCCTCATGGATGTGGTCGAAGCCTGTGCGGAACTTGTCCCCGCCCATGTCATAGGTTCTCACGATCACGTTCTTCGGGGACATCTCCCGGGCCACCATGTCGTAAATGTCGAAGTGATGCTCCTCCGACTCGCCGTTCTTCTGAAGAAGCCTGATGAACTCCGTCCTGAACAGCCCGATCCCGTCCGCGTTGAACTTCCTGACCAGGTTAACCTCGTGGGGGAGCTCGATGTTGGCGGCGAGTTCCACCCTTACGCCGTCCTCTGTCATCGCCGGACCGTAACTCTCGGTGAGTATGTGGTCCTCGGCCTCGGTGAATTTCCTCTTCACCTCGGTGTAGTAATCCAGTTCTTCCCTGGTGGGGTCCACTATCACGTGGCCGTGGATCCCGTCGACTATAACCGTGTCCAGGGAGTCGATCTTTCCGGTGATGTTCTGAAGACCCACCACCGCAGGGATCCCCATTCCCTTGGCGAGGATCGTGGTGTGGGAGGTCATCCCCCCCATGTCGGTTACGAATGCCATTACCTGCTCAGGTCTCAGGGAGGCCGTCTCGGAAGGGTCAAGGTCGACTGCCACCAGGACCACGGGTTCGCCCACCTTTTCAAGGCTGTCCTTCTCGGCCCCGGTGAGTTTCGCTATCACCCGTCTTCCCACGTCCCGGACGTCGGCCACCCTTTCCTTGAGGTACGGGTCCGACATCCTGTCGAACTTCTCAGCCACCGAGGCCAGTGCTGTGCTCACCGCGTATTCGGCGTTCACGCCCTCGCCGGTGATGATTCCCTCCACGTCCTTCTTCACCAGGGGATCCTGAAGGAGAAGGAGGAGGAACTCCAGTATCTGCCTTCCCTCGACCACGTCGGCCACCGAGTCGGCGATGTTCTCCAGGTCGTGTCGTACGTCCTCCACAGCCTGTCTGAAGCGCTGGACCTCACCCCTGGCCTCTTCGGGGGAGCCGCAGGTCTTCCTGGGGTGCTCCAGGTCTTGCGCCTTCTGGATGAAGGCAGGACCGATGGCGATCCCGTGGGAGGCGGGTATGCCCCTGTAAAGCATCAGAGCATCTCTTCGCCGAAGCCCGATCTTATCACTTCGGCAACGGCTTCCGCAGCTTCGGCGTGATCTTCACCCTCGGCGGTTACCACCACCTGTGTCCCGCCGGATGCTGCCAGGGTCATCACGCCCATTATGCTCTTGGCGTTCACCTTCTCCTCTCCGTTGGATATCCAGATGTCGGATTCGTACTCCACCGCAGCCCTTACTATCAGCGCAGCGGGACGGGCGTGTATCCCGAGCTTGTTCGGTACCGTAACGGTGATCTCGGTCATGTTTCTTCCCTCATGCCGGCCATTCCCATACGGGAAATGAGTTTTCTGTTAAGCCTTTCCGCGGATGTGCAGCCGGTGTTCTTTGCCTGGATGTTCATCATTGCGGCAACTTCAAGGAGCAGGGTTATGTTCCTGCCCGGGAGCACCGGGATCTCCACCAGGGGGATCTCCACCCCGAGTATGCTCATTGTCTTCCCGTCGAGGCCCGAGCGGTCGGCTTCGTCAACTATCCCCGCGTCTATCAGCCGTACCGCCAGGTCCACGGTCTGTCTCTCCTTCGTTGCTCCGACGCCGAAAAGCTCCGCGATGTTCACGAAGCCTATGCCCCGTATCTCCATGTGAAACCCGATGAGGGCGTCGCCGGTGCCGGAGAGCCTGTCACCGGCCCGCCTTACCCTCACAAGGTCGTCCGCCACCAGCCTGTGCCCCCGTTCCACCAGGCCGAGGACTGCTTCGCTCTTTCCTATGGCGCTCCTTCCCATCACAAGAAGTCCTTCACCGAAAAGGTCAACCAGGGTGGCGTGAAGCGAAACATGGGGGGCGAACACCTCCCCGAGGAAGTCCGTAAGGTCGTGTATGAGAGGTGTGGTGTCCCTGGGCGAGAGGAACAGAGCGCTTCCGGCTTCGGAGGCGGCGGCCAGGAGTTCCTCAGGAGGGGTGAGGCCCTTGGTAACTATGGAGCAGACCACCGGAAAGCCGAAGACATTCCCTATGGCGGATCTCCTCTCCTCCGGGGAGAGGGTATCCAGCAGTGTGATCTCGGTCTCCCCGAATATCTGCACCCGATCGTGGAGGAAGTTCCTGGTGTAGCCGGTGAGGCACAGGCCAGGTCTGCTGATGTCCGGAGAGGACAGCTTCCTGAAGAAGCCCGTGTCCCCGAAGGCCGGCTCCATCTGAAGCCTTTTCCCCAGCCTCTGATGGAGAAGACCAACGGTCATGGAGGCCGGGTCGGGATACCTGTCCTGCACCTTATTCCCTTGGGGCCAGTTCCACCACCTGGGTAACACCGCTGGTGGTCCTGTATACAGCGGAGAAGGAATCGGTCTCCGTATAGAAGAACACAAGGTGGTCATCGGAGCCTGACACCTCGAATTCGGTCATTGCCTGGTTGGTGGT
>CAYLXG010000034.1:0-17524 GCA_964387445.1 uncultured bacterium | reverse complement strand
CCCAAGGTTTCACGAAAAGGAGGCATTTGTATGAGAATTGTTACACTGGCATGTGTTCTGCTTGCCGGGCTGGCCTTTTCCCAGGCACCCGGCTACGGTTCATTCATGTATGTTTACGACGGCGGCTCGCCCATCGACGTGGGGTATTACGGCGCTCCATGCGTTGCAGACTGGAACGGCGACGGCGCGAAGGACCTGGTGCTGGGGATATTCACCAGCGGCAACATCAGGTTCTATGCCAACGAGAATACCAACGATTCCCCTGTTCTCAGCGGATACAGCAATCTGCAGGCTGATGGCACGACCATTACCCTGCCCTCGGGTTGATGCACCGGAGCAACGAATCCACAGGTTGTGGATTGGAACGACGACGGCCTGGAAGACATCATCGTAGGGGACAGGAACGGCTTCATCAACTACTTCCGAAGGACAGGTTCAGGGGTTAACGACCTCACCTCCGAGGGAAAGATAACATCCGGAGGAACGACGATCGACGTTGGTGAGAACAGCTCCCCTGTCTGCGTTTACGTCCACCACGACGGCACAAGGGAAAGGCTTGACTGGAACGAGGACGGCAAGTGCGACATGCTGGTGGGCATCCAGGGCACATACCCGTCGGGGAGCAACCTCAGGATCTACCTCAACCAGGGAACCAATGCCTCCCCTGTGTTCAATGGTTATGAGAACATACCAGGCACGTACGGCTACAGGTTCTGCCCCCAGGTCGTTGACCTGAACGGCGACGGGAAGAAGGACGTGGTCGCCGGCAACAACGACGCCAATGTGGTCTTCTACCAGAACACCGGCACCAACGAAGCCCCGGTGCTGGCCGCTGGAGTCAACCTCCAGGCGAACGGGACCGCAATTGATCTCTATTCCGGGACCAGGCTCTGGGTGGACGACTGGAACTCCGACGGTATCCTGGATCTCCTGGTAAGCGACTACAATGGCTATGTATACAAGTTCCTCGGTCAGGCAACCGGGGTCAGCGACTTTCATTATGCCGGGGTAAACGGCGGATTCTCGGTGGCTCCCGCGGTGAACCCAGCCTCGGGAATGTTCTCCGTGAACCTCCAGGGGGTCTGGGGAAGTACAATGATAAGTGTGTACGACGCATCGGGAAGACAGGTCGCGGAGACCATATCCCAGGATGACACTGCTTTCATCGATGCCGCGGGTCTGCCGGCGGGGGTTTACTCCATCGCCGCCCGGAACGGCGACTGCGTTTCCACCTGCAGGGTAATTCTCACTGACTAGAAGCAGAATAGATAAGGAACGGGGGCGGCGACCGCCGCCCCCGCATCCGTTCTAAAGACCTGAGCAGTCGACTATGTGAAGCTGCTGGTATCCCAGTTCCGGGTCCATCTCCCAGGCCAGTATTCCGTTCTCGGATATGGAGAACTGCCAGGTCCATCCCTCTTCCTCAAAGAGGTAGTGACCCAGGAGTTCACCTGTGGAGGTGTCGAAGACGTCGAACACAGGCCTCAGGTGGGTTCCCCTCTGTACCCAGATGTTGCCGTCGGGACCAACATCCACCTTCAGCACCATGTCCCGGTAGGGCTCGGGCTCATAGCCGTTCATCCCCTGGCCGCCCATCTGGCTGAAGAAGCCCTCCATGTAGGCCTTTTCCTCGGCTATTTCCTCCGGGGTCTTGGGAACCGGCTCCAGGTCCATGGTGATGGTGAAGGCCTCGGTTCCGTCGGGATGCCAGCAGTGCACTTCATACTGGTCTGACTCGCAGAGAGCCATGAGGATAATGTCCTGGTTCCCTCCAAGGGTAAGACCGAAGAGGAAGTCGTTGATCATATCCGAAGCGCCGTTGTTGATAAGGTCGTTCAGGGAGACCTCCACCGACTCCGCCCAGAACACATGACCGTAGTCCTCCGCTCCGCGCTGGAAATCGACTATCCTCCTGTAAAGAATGAAATTTTCGCCGTCTCCCTCGTCGAAATCCGGTTTGTAAGCAGCAAAGGTGGAATCGGTAAGGGCCACGCACTGAAGAGGAGGGTTCTGGGGCCAGTTCTGTATCTCCTCCCTGAATCCCAGTGTATCGTCGAAGACCACGAAGCCCTGCTTCATCATGTTCCCCACATGGGTCTCCCCGCCCATCTGGAAGAACTCGAAGGATGCCACGGAGAGTTCCCCGGGCCCGTTGCCCTGCCTGGATATCTGCCTGATGTAGCTCCCTTCGGGGCTGTACTCCTTCAGGCATGACATGCCGGCGTCGAGGACCAGGATATTCCCCGAAGGTATGTGATAGTCCGCGTAGTTGAGTATTCCGAACGTGTTGGAGGAATCACCCAGTTCTTCGCCTATGGTAAAGGCTATCCTGAGTGTGTCCCCCTGAACTTCCTGGATCGCCATCCCGGTTTCTTCCACCGGTGTCTCCCCTCCGCAGGAGGCTATAACAAAGGCAGACAGAGAAAAAAGCAGTCTCTTCATTCAATTCTCCATTCGTTAATGATCCCATGGGAAATATCGGCTGGAAAGCTCCAATGTCAAAAAAGGCCCATGAAAGTATATTGCCCGTTGATGAAAGGAGCGTTCCATGAAGGTTTCCGTACTGGGGTGCGGCAGGTGGGGGAGCTTCCATCTGTGGTACTCGGCGAAGCAGGGTCATCGTGTAACCGGCTGGGAACCGGCTTCCAGCGAGCCCTTCAGGGAACTTCAGGCGAAGCGGGGCAACGAGTATCTCAGCCTTCCGGAGGATGTGGCGCTGACAAGCGACCTGTCCAGGGCCCTGGAGGCGGATCAGATAACCGTTTCCGTTCCCGCCCAGCATTTCAGGAAGCTGGCATTCGAGCTTTCCGCCAGGGACCTGAGCCATGCCGACCTGGTCCTGTGCATGAAGGGGCTTGAAATAGAGACGGGGATGAGGCTCTCGGAGGTCTGCGCCCAGGAGGGTGTGAAGGCACGTTCCGTGAGCGTATGGGTGGGCCCGGGGCATCCCCAGGACTTCGTGGCCGGGGTTCCCGGCTGCATGCTGGTGGCTTCATCCACCGAGAAAACATCTAGAAGGATCATAGCGAGAATGGGTTCGGCACTGGTGCGGATGTACCGGTCCACAGACATGATCGGCTGCGAGATAGGCGCTGCGGCGAAGAACGTGGTGGGAATTGCGGCGGGGATGCTGGACGGCATGCACATGAGCGGCCTTAAGGGGGCGCTGATGGCCAGGGCGCCCCAGGAGGTGGCAAGGCTGGTGCAGGCCTGCGGGGGAGACTGGAGGAGCGTTTACGGCCTCTCCCATCTTGGTGACTACGAAGCCACCCTCTTTTCGCCCTACAGCCGGAACAGGGCATTCGGAGAAGCCCTTGTGAAGGGCGAGGAGATACGCGGGCTCGCCGAAGGGGTCCCCACCTCCAGGGCCATGCTCTCCCTTGCGAAGAAGCACGGAGTGGAACTTCCCATTACCTCCATGGTACGCAGTATCATAGACGGATCAACGGATCTCAGGTCCGCTATCGGCGAACTTTTTCTCAGACCCCAGAAGGAAGAATTCAGTGCCCTTCTCTCGTAGTACCGTGGCTGGAGTCATGGCGATGCTCTTCATCGGTTCCGGGATATCCTCCGGGAACGATGCGGAATGCAGGTACTTCTGGGTGGTCCGCGACGGCCTCTCGTCCCCCCAATCGGTGGACTCACTTCTGCAGCGGGCGGCGGACGCCGGGGCCAACGGCGTGATAGTTCAGGTGGTGGGAAGGGGCGAGGCCTACTACGATTCGGAGATACTTCCCCATGCGGACTGGCAGGGCTTCGACGACCCCCTTGCGTACACGGTTATGCGCGCCGGCCCGCTGGGGCTGGAGGTGCATGCGTGGATAAACGCCTTTCTCGTATGGTCGGCCCCGGATGACCCCGGTTCTCCCGACCATGTGGTAAACTCCCGCCCCGACTGGTTCACCGGCCATGAGAACGGCCGCAGCAGCCTCTCATACCGGGGACAGGCAGCGGAAGCAGTGGGTCTCGTGGGTCCCACCCTCTCGCCCGCCTATCCGGAAGTAAGGGAGTTCGTCGGGGAGATAGCCGCCGAAATAGCATCCGGGTACATGGTGGACGGCATTCATCTGGACTACATAAGGTATCCCAACTCATCCTTCGGCTGGTCCCATGGAGAGAGGGAGATGTTCTTCTCTGAAACCGGGATGGACCCCGAGGACGACCCAGGGGCGTGGAACGACTGGAAGACCGGCAACGTTACGGAAACGGTAGCCACGGTCCGGGCGGTCCTCAGGAGCTGCGCTCCGGACATGATCCTCTCCTGCGCGGTGATGGCGGATCCAGCCTCGGCCGTATCAGAGTTCTCCTGCGACTGGGGGTACTGGCTCAGAGAAGGCCTGGTGGACTACGCTCTTCCCATGGCCTACACCTCGAACCCCGCCACCGCCCTTGCCCTTGCCCGGAGCGTCACCGCCGAGAACCCGGAAAAGGTGATATACGGCATAGGGGTATGGAACCAGACCGTTGAGAATGCCCTCACCGGAGCTGAAATGGCTCTTTCCAGGGGCGCCGCCGGGGTGTGCGCGTTCAGTCTCAATTCCCTGCCCTCAGCGGGGGAGGAAGTGCTCAGGGATTTCTGGGGAAGCGGTTCCATGCCGAACCACGGGGTTTCCCCTGCGGTCTTCAGCAGGGTGGTGCTCCGGTGAGGCTTGCTGTGCTTGCCAGCGGCTCTTCAGGGAACGCCATCGTTCTGGAGCACGGGGGAGAGCTTCTGTTCTTCGACGCAGGGCTCAGCGGGAAGCAGCACCTTGCAAGGCTGGCGGATTCCGGTCTCCCACCGGGCAGACCCCTGGGGCTTTTCCTGAGCCACGAGCACGGCGACCACTCAAAATGCGCCGGGGTCATGGCCAGGAGGTGGAAGGTGCCCGTTTTCGCCACCGAGGGAACTTTGCGCGGCTCCCGACTCCATGGGCAGAAGCTCCATGGCATGGAGACATTCGCAAACGGTGACGCGGTGAGGGTGGGCGGCTTCACCGTTGAGACATGGCGGATATCCCACGACGCAAGGGATCCCAGCGGCTTCACTGTAACCGCCGGGGGAAGGAGGCTGGGCATAGCAACGGACATGGGCGAGGCCGGTCCGCTGGCGACGAAGATGCTCGAGGGGTGTCACGGGCTTGTTCTGGAATTCAATCATGATATAGATATGCTCTGGAACGGACCCTATCCATGGCCGTTGAAGCAGAGGATAGCGTCCGGGGAGGGGCACCTCTCCAACGACTCCGCCGCCGGGCTGCTCAGGGCTCTGATACATCCCGGGCTGGGATTCTGCGTGGCCGCCCATCTCAGCGAAGAGAACAACACCGCCGAGAAGGCCCTTGAGTCATGCGGAGGCGCCGCCGAGGGGCGGTTCCGGGCAGTTGCCGGGAAGCAGGGCGGAGCGCTGCCCTTCATGGAAGTATAGGAGGCATTTTGACAAGGACCATGATACTTGCCGTGGTACTCGCGACGGCTGCCGCCGCGGGCGCCTTCGAGATCGAAGCCGGTGCGGCGGGGCTGACCCCCATCGGCGGCTGGGGCGAGAACCTCAGCGCAGGGCTTGCCGGGGAACTGCAGTTCAACTGGCTGGTCTCCAGGAAATTCAGGGCGGGTGCAGGAGTTGAGGGGGCTGTGTTCGGTGACGCCAACGCCGGGGACGCCTCCCTTTCCCAGTTCAAGCCCATGGGCATACTCTCCTTCTACCTGAGACCCCACGGGGCATCCTTCAACCCGGGTATCGTGGCCGCATTCGGCTACTGCAGGACAAGGCTTTCCTCAGGGGGCGGCGTCGACCCCGTGAGCTGGGATCCATTCTGGAGGGCGGGCATCAGGTGGAACTTCAGCCTGGGCAGCCCATGGAGGGCCGGCCTGGGCTTCGACCTTGAGAGCATTGCAGCCCGGGACAAGACCGGTGACGCGTTCAAGCTCACATTCGGCGTATCCAGGGGGTTTGAGATATGAGGAGCTTCACAGCGATAATGGCCGCCGGGATGCTTCTGGCTCTGACGGGCTGTGACAGCAACCCCCTGTATCTGAGGCTTTCTTCGAACTACTTCCCCGTGTCTCCCTCCGGGGCCACCTGGGAGTATTCCATGGATGGCGGAGGCAGCAAGATAGTAACGGTGGTGGACCAGACGGTAACAGGCGAAAGGCCCTGCTGGAGGTTCCAGTCCGGTGCGGACTACGCCTTCTGGATAAACGAGAACGGGAAGCTGGAGAAGTACGAGGACCACACGGTGCTCTTCAACGGCTTCCAGGTGCCCATCTACCAGGGCTGGGTCACCATGCTCCAGTGGCCGCTGACCGACGGAATGTCCAGGAGGGATTCCGTGGGGGCCCAGGCAGTGAGCCAGGGGGTCACCCTGAGTCACACCTGGGTTCGCAGCCAGACCGTAAGCGGGCCGGAGACCTCCCCGGACGGCCAGTGGGCCGACTGCTACAGGGTTCACCAGGAGGAGACGGTGATCAACTGGATACAGACCGCAGGCTTCCAGCCGGAGACCACCGTCACCGTCAGGAACATCTGGCTTGCCCCTGATGTGGGTATGGTGGCAATGGAGTCCCCCGACAGCATTCTTACCCTGGTAAGCTTCACCGGGGGAGAGGAGTAGGTTTGACCCTTCCGGCGATCTTCTCCGTTTCCTTCCTCCTGGTATACGTCTACATCGCCTTCGGCAGCAGGTTCAGGGGTGCGGTGGTATGGGCGGGGGTTGGCCTTGCCGTTGGAACCTCTTACCTGGCGGGGCTTGCGGTGGACATCCCTGAGCTTCTGGGAATGGTGAACTGGAATGTGCTGCTGATATTCTCAGGTATTCTTTTCACCGCCGAAGTGCTGATAGACGCAGGGGTCCCCGGCCATCTGGCCGGAAGGATAGTCGCGATGAGCAGGAACTACGGCTGGGCGGCACTTCTCATATGCGGGCTCTCCAGTGTGATATCCATATTCGTGGAGAATGTTGCCACGGTTATGATAGTTGCCCCCATCGCCCTTGAGGTAAGCAGGCGCCACAATGCCAACCCGGTGGTACTCCTCATAGGCATTGCCATAGCGTCCAACCTCCAGGGAACCAGCACCCTTGTGGGTGACCCTCCTTCGATGATACTCGCCGCCGCGGAGAACATGGGATTCAACGACTTCTTCTTCCTGGGCGGGAAGCCCGGGATCTTCTGGGCGGTTCAGGCGGGGGCGGTGGCCAGCTTCTTCGTACTCTATCATTATCTGGGCCGCGACAGGGGGAAGGTGCCCAGGGTGGCCATTCCCCAGGTTGCCAGCTGGGTACCCGCATGGATACTTGCCGGTGTCATCACAGGCCTTGCGGTGATCAGCTTCATCAGCCCGGGGGTTCACCTCACCGCGGGTCTTCTGTGCATGGGGGGCGGCCTTGTTTCCCTTGTATGGTACGCGGTTTTCCGGCGGAAACGGGGCCACCTTTTTGAGCACTGCGTGGACAGGAAGACCCGTCACGTGGTTAAGGCCTTCGATATAGACACACTGTTCCTCCTTGCGGGCATATTCTTCATGGTGGCCGCCCTGGACCGCTACGGAGTGATGGAGACCGTGGGCAGATTCCTGGCCGGCGCCGCCGGGGGGGATCCGCTGAAGGCCTATCTGATAATAGTCACAGGTTCCATGCTCTTCAGCGCGGTGGTGGACAACGTTCCCTTCGTCACGGCTATGATCCCGGTAACCCACGCCCTGGCGGCAACCATGGGACACGGGCCCGGTGAACACCTCTACCTTACCTTCGGGCTTCTGGTGGGCAGCTGCCTCGGCGGCAACATCTCTCCTGTGGGAGCCGCGGCGAACATCGTCTCCGTATCAATACTCAGGAAGAACGGCTACAAGGTAGGATTCTGGCAGTTCGTCAGGGTGGGGCTGCCGTTCACCCTTGCCGCAACCGCCGCGGGAGCTGCGTTCATATGGTTCGTATGGCACCCCTGAACCCCATGAAGTTCGATCTCCGGGTACCCTCCGCCGCAACGGAGGTTACCTTCCACGACTCCATAGAGGGTATCGATGCGGACTGCGCCCTTGTGTTCGTGGACTCCGCCGTAGCCTCAATTTACGGCGGGAAGCTTCCCCTCAGGGGAGAGGTGGCGGAGATGCAGGGCGGCGAGGGTTCCAAGACCCCGGAGAACCTTGACTGGATATGGCGGAGAATGGACCGGGCCGGTGTTCTAAGGGATTCCACGGTAACGGTCATCGGCGGGGGAACCGTCTGCGACGTGTGCGCCTTTGCCGCTTCAACCTGGAAGAGGGGGGTCCGGCTCAACCTGGTCCCCACCACCCTGCTTTGCATGGTGGACGCTTCCCTGGGCGGCAAGACAGCGGTGAACCTGGGGGGAAACAAGAACCAGGCCGGCACCTTCCACCCTGCGGAGAGAATAATGATCTGGCCGGGTTTCCTGGAGAGCCTTCCCCGGGAAGAGCTCCTGAACGGCATGGCGGAAGCTCTGAAAACGGCGGTGATAGGTAACCGGCGGATCGCCGACCACCTTGCCCGGGGGAACTGGATGGAAGCCGTGAGGGACTGCCTTGCGGTAAAGGGCTCCATCGTTGCCGAAGACCTCATGGAGACCGGAAGAAGGAAACTGCTGAACCTGGGTCATACCGTCGGTCACTGCATCGAATCGGCCTCCCTGTACCGCATACCCCACGGCGCCGCGGTGGCCATGGGGATACCCGTTGCCGCTGAAATGGGCGGATTCCATGGCTTCGCCGAGGACTTCCGCCGGACCGCTGAGAAGCTGGGGCTGGTAACGGACATACCCTCGTCCATAAGTCTGGACGAAATCCTCTCCGGGCTTTCCTCGGACAAGAAGACCACCGCTTCAGGGCGCACATGGGTGATACCGGAGGACTGGGAGCACTGCGTTCTGAAGGAACTGAGCGCAGAAGAGGAACTGTATCTCCTTGAAAAGGCATGGCCCCGGTGAAAGAGGTCGAAGGCTCCTTCTGGGACCATCTGGAAGAGTTCCGCAGAAGGCTCCTGGTCATCCTGGGATGGGTGGCGGCGCTGTCCGCGGCCGCCTTCTTCTTCAGTGTTCCCATAACGGAGAGGGTAACGGCCACATCCCCGGAACCGCTCAGCGCACTTGCCCCGGCGGAGGCGTTCACCGCCCACCTGAAAATAGCTCTGACAGCGGGGATAATTGCATCGTCACCGGTGATCCTCTTTCAGGTGTGGAGGTTCGTTGCCCCGGGGCTTTACGCCAGGGAGAAGAGGGCTGTTGTTTCCGTATCAGCTGCGGGGGCGCTTCTGTTCGCAGGGGGAGCCTGCTTCGCCTGGTTCCTTATGCGCGCACCTGCCCTGTCGCTTTTCCAGAGCTTTCAAACCGGCAACATCAGGGGTTTCTGGAGCGTCACCAGCTACATCGAGTTCATTGGAACGCTCCTCCTGGTATTCGGAGCGGCCTTTCAGCTCCCCCTGGCGGTGCTCTTCCTGGTTAAGACAGGAGTGGCCCGCCCCGCTGACCTGGCCCGGTACAGGAGGCATATCCTGGTGGGGCTTCTTGTGGCGGCGGCGATACTGACCCCTCCGGACCCGCTTACACAGATAATGCTCACGGTTCCACTGTACGCCCTCTTCGAGATCAGCCTGCTGGTGGCCAGGGCAGCCTTCAGGAAGGGGGAGCGTGCAGAGGAAACGTGACGGCCCCTGGAGGGCTTTCGAAACCATCGATCTGATCATCCCGGTCTACAACGAGGAGGAAATACTGGAGAGCCAGCTCCTTCCGGTTCTGGAGTCCGCCCCGGGGAACCTCTGCGTAACCGTAGTGGAGAACGGGTCGACCGACAGAACAAGGGAGATGCTCCGCAGCTTTGAGGAGAGATACCCTTCCCTGAGAGTCATCAGGCTCCAGGAACCCAGTTACGGCAACGCTGTGAGAACGGGGCTGGAGTCGTCCAGCCGGGAAATACTAATGGTTGACGATCTGGATGTTCTCGACAGGGAATTCTGGGAGGCGGGGCTCGGGCTCATGGCCTCGGGGGGGGTGGACATCGTCCAGGGTTCCAAGGTCCTGGCGGGCAGGAACGACAGGCGCCCGTTTGTCAGAAGGGCTGCCACCAGGGTACTCACTGCGCTGCTCAGGATCATGCTGGGCTTCCGTGGAACCGACACCCACGGACCCAAGATAATGAGGAGGGAATCGGTGGAGGGGATATTCCCCCTCTGCGGCAGCGAGCCGGACCTGTACCCGTCGGAGCTCATGATACTCGCCCAGCGCAGGGGGCTGGTGATAAAGGAGCTTCCCATAAAGCTTTCGGAGATAAGGGCTACCCCCCTGGCACTGAGCCGAAGGGTTCCCAGGGCCCTCAGGGACCTTGTCCTTCTGAGAAGGAAACTGGGAGGGGGACGGCGAGCAGGGTGATGGTCAGAACCCTTCTCCGTTCCCTTCCAGAATGGCCGAGTGGACCTTCTTCGAAAGGAAGGATTCCCTGAGCTCAGCATCGTCTATTGAACCGGCTGTCCTCATGAGAGAATCCCGGGCGGCTCTTAGATAGCCTGCGCTTTTGGCCAGCAGCTTGTTCCTGTAATCGCCTGACAGGCGAAGCGACAGCTTCCCGTAGAGCTCGGAGAGGGAGTGGTTAATGAGGATGAAGTCATTCACCCCAGGGTGCAGGGTTTCCTCTACTGTCCTTATCTGCTCCATGGCGGCGTCTGTGTCACCATCTGGATCCTCAAGAAGGACCCCGGCCAGATCGAGCCTGGCTGTCATTGCCTTCACCGGAGCGTCCATCTCCATGAAGACCGAGATGGATCTTGTGAGGTATTCAGTTGCTTCATTAATTTCCCCGCGCCTTCGAAGCACCGCTCCTATGTAGCCCAGGTTCTCCCCCTCCCCCTCCCTGTCACCGATCTCGGAGGAGATGTCCAGAGCCCTCTGATAGAGCTTTTCCGCCTCGTCCAGGTTCCCGGAGTCCAGATGTATGTCGGCCATGTTGGTCAGGGCTATGCCTTCGGTCATCCTGTCGCCTATCTCCACCGCCAGTTCAAGGGCTGAGCCATAGTCATTCAGGGCCTGCTCACTGTTGCCGGTGAACCACCTGGTGTTGCCCATTCCGATGGTGCTTCGGCAAAGACCCTGAAGATCCCCGATACGTCTGTGGAGTTCCAGGGACTTCTCGGTGTAGTCCAAAGATTCCCTGAACATGCCCATGCTTCTGGTAACTATTCCCAGGTTCATCATCAGGGTGGCGGTTCCGTCGGCGCTCTCCAGCTGCTGGAAAAGCTTCAGGGCCTTAAGGTAGTATTCGCAGGCCACCTGATTGTCACCCATGTTCCAGTAGGTGAGCCCTATGTTGCAGAGAACATTGGCCTTCAGCGTTCCCATCGAGGAGATGCCCGGGACCGCCATGGCCTTCCGCAGCAGTTCCAGGGCGGAATCGTACTCCCCCAGGTTGCATTCCATGAGACCCATGTTGCAGATTGACCTGGCCTCCGCCTGAAGCTCCCCCATTGCCCTGGCCATGGTCATGGTCCGCCTGAAAGTGTGTTTGGCCGCCAGGAAATCAGACTGTCTCCACTGGTTTATGCCTATCCAGATCAGCGAGCGAAGGTGCGCAGGGCCGTCCCCCATCTCCTGGGCGGTTTCATAGGCCCTGAGGAACTCCTCTTCACCCCTGGCGAAGTCGCCGTTCTCGGTGAAGGTGGTTCCCAGGAGGATCCTGGCGTCCATCATGTGTGGATCCAGCTGAAGGGCCCTCTCAAGTAGTTCCCTGGCCCTGAGGACCTCTTCGAACGAGCTTCGTCTCCAGTAGGTCTCCGACGCCCGCAGGTAAAGCTCGTACTCCTCGGTTCCCTCACCGGGGCTCATCTGACCTATGCCCCCGGTCCCCAGAACCTTCAGTATGCTGTCGGCAACCTTCCGTCCTATGGTCTGAAGCTCGAACCAGTCATCGGTCCAGTCATCGGTCCATACTGCGTTCCCGGTCTTCAGGTCATTGAGTTTCACCGTGAGGCTGAACCTCCTGTCCTCCCTGAGAAGGGTTCCGGTAAGGAAGAACCTGGTGTTCAGCCTGGAAGCCACCGACGATTCGGAACACACCGCCCTGCGGAGTTCCATCACATCCTCCAGGGGTGCCACCGCCACGCCTCCGGCGGAGGCCAGGTACTCGGCTATTCCCCTTGAGAGCCCGTTGGAGTAGTAGTCGTCCTCCCCTGTACCCAGGTTCTTCAGGGGTATGACGGTTACGGAGGGTATCTCGCCGTGGAGGTTTATCAGTTTCCGGACAGGCGCCTCCCCATCCCGCAGGAAGGGAAGCTGGCGCCCCCCGGATCCCTTTACCGTGCATATCTCCATAAGCCTGCCCAGACCCCTGAGCTTCCGGAGGCCCAGGGAATGCACCTCTGGCCTCGAGGGTTCGTTCACCGCCTGGAGGAACTCCCTGGATACGCATATTCCCCCCGGGGGGGCCATCTTCTCAAGCCTGGAGGCCACATTCACCGTATCGCCCATTACATCGTGGGAACTTAAATGGACGCCGCCTGCGTGTATGCCTATCCTTACCCTGAAACCCCGGTCCCGGAGGGCGCTCTGAAGCTCGATGGCGGTTTCCAGGGCGGAGCCGGGATCGTCGAAGACCGAGAGGGTCCCGTCGCCCATTTCCTTGACAAGGGTGCCGGAATTGCTCGAGAGAAGGGGGAGGAGTTCTTCCCTTACAAGGGATATCATCTCCATGGCCGCTGCCTCGTCCCTCTCCATGTGGGCGGTGAAGCCCGCCACATCGGTGAACATCACCGCCAGTATTTTCCTGGAACAGCCATCAGTATTCAAATGGATCTCCTCCCTGCGGCTTATTATGGGTCCAACCCCGGACGGGGACAACTGGCCTTTGACGCATAAACATTTGTTTACTATTTTCTCCCGGGAGGTGAGAGAGCCTTGCAGGAGCTTGGGGAGAAGATAGAGATGATATGCCACTTTTCCGGGGGCAGCGTGGTTCCCTGCAGGTTCCGGTGGCAGAACAGGGTCTATCATGTGGTAAGGGTGTCATCGTCATGGGAGAGCCGCAGGGGAACGGTGAAGTACTTCCATTACGTGGTGCGTACATCCGACGACGATGTCTACGAGATACACTTCAACACCGAGTCCATGGGCTGGGTGATAGACTGCGAGTATTCCCATGGAGCATGAGGGAGGGCGAAAGATCCTCCATGTTGACATGGATGCCTTCTTCGCCTCGGTGGAGCTTCTGGGAAGGGAGGAGCTCAGGGGAAGGCCTGTCATAGTGGGGGGCGACCCCGGCTTCAGGTCGGTGGTCACCTCATGCACCTACGAGGCCAGGAAATACGGGGTCCATGCGGGAATGTCCATGACCAGGGCCCTGAGCCTCATACCCCACGCTGTGGTCCTTTCCGGCAGCTTCGACAGGTACAGGACCTACAGCCACAGGGTGCTGGAGGTCCTTCTGAGCTTTACCCCCAGGATGCACGCCGTGAGCATCGACGAGGCCTTCCTTGATGTCTCCGGCATCCCGGGGTCCATGGAGGATACAGGGCAGAGGATACAGGAGGCGGTCTTCCAGGCCACCTCGCTCTGGTGCACCGTGGGATGCGGGCCCAACAGGCTTCTGGCGAAAATGGCATCGAATCTCTACAAGCCCAGAGGGGTAGGAACACTCACCCCTGAAGGCATGACGGAGCTTCCCGCTTCAGCCATCTGGGGGGTGGGCCCGGGAACCGCCCTGAAGCTGGGCAACTACGGAATAGACACCATAGGGAAGCTGAGGACCCTCTCCAGGTCCGCCCTGAGGTCCCTTATGGGGGTCCAAGGGGAAGAGCTTTACAGGTACGCCAGGGGGGTGGATGACAGGCCGGTACCATTCTTCGGCCACAGGGAAGCCCCGAAGTCCATGGGCCACGAGCACACATTCACCAGGGACGTGGCAGATCCGGGGGAGTACATGCCCGCCCTTGCCATGGTCTGCCAGAAAACCGGCTGCAGGGCAAGGGAGGGGGGGTGGAAAGGCGGGGTGGTAACCCTGAAGTACCGCCTCAGGAACCTGAAGAGAATAACGAGAAGGAAAATACTCCCCTGGCCCACCGACCAGGACCAGACCATACTCAGGGCGGCGGGGGAGATGGCAGGGGAGCACATAAAAGAGCCCATAAGGCTCATAGGTGTTTCCATAAGCCGTCTGGTCCCGGCGGAAACGGCACAGCTCAGCTTCTTCCCCGAGGGCACGGTGGCCCTGAACAGCGTGGCCGACAGGGTAAGGGAGCGCCACGGAGAAAGGGCGATGGTCAGCGGAAGGGCCCTGGAGTACATTCAGGGAAAAGGGTGAAGATGGATCTTTTCGCCACCAGGGCAACTGAAAGGAAGCTGCCGGGGGGAGCCAGGCTTTTCCTGGGGACCTCGGGCTACAGCTTTCCCCACTGGAAGGGGGTTTTCTATCCCCAAAGGATCAGGGGGAAGGACTGGCTGCGTTACTACGCCCTTGCCTTCAATTCCGTGGAGATCAACTCCACCTACTACGGCATCCTTTCCCCGAAGACCACGGAAGCAATGGCCGGAGCCGTTCCCTCCGGGTTCTCGTTCTCGGTGAAGCTCCACTCATCCATGACCCACGGCAGGAACGCCGGGCCGGGGGAATGGAGGATGTTCCTGGAAATGCTGGAGCCCTTCAGGGAAAGGGGAATGATGGGGCCTGTGCTGGTCCAGTTCCCCTGGTCCTTTCCCCTCGAGGAAAGCTCGTTCCAGTGGCTGGAGAGCATCTCGGAAAGCCTGGGCGAACTGGAGAAGGCCGTGGAGTTCCGCCGGAGCGCATGGTACGGAACAGAACCTCTGGAAAGGGTCGGGGGAATGGGTTTTGCCCCGGTCTCGGTTGACCTGCCGGCGCTGGAAGGCCTTCCGGATACAGGGCTTCTTCAGGCCGGGGGAACGGTGTATCTCAGGCTCCACGGGAGGAACGGCGAGAAATGGTGGGGGAACACCCAGGAGCGTTACGACTATCACTACAGTGCCGGCGAGTTGACTGCCTGGGCGGAGAAGCTCAGGAACCTTTCAGCGCAGGCGGCGAAATGCTATGTTTTCTTCAACAACTGCCACATGGGCAAGGCTGCCCTTAACGCCAGGGACATGGAAAGGCTCCTTCAGGGGGCCCAGGGAGGTACCGAATGAAGACAGCTCTGCCGGCCATTGCGTCGGTTATACTTCTGCTCTCAGCCGCCTGCGATTCAAGCGGGCCTTCGATAAACAGCGATTTCCCGGCCTTCTATCTCCAGGACGTTACCACCGCCGCCCCGCCCACCTCCTGCGGATTCCTGGGCGGGAACGGAGACATAATCGCAGGTGCGGGGAACTATGTCTATTTCGTCGACGCCGACCAGGGCTACGCAAGGGCTGAAATGTCCCTGGGGGTTCCCATCACCGATGTGGCGGGTTCCCCCGAGGGCGGGTACGGTCTGGCGCTTTCCGGGAACGTGCTCTATGTGATCTCCAACGACATATACACGGTTTACAGTCAAATACTCCTTCCGCAGGCGGGAAGCTTCGTCATTCCCAGGCCTTCCTCGACCTCGGTGTTCGTTCTCTGCTCCGACGGCACCCTGGTGAAGATAGAAACGGTGGGGTGGACCATAACCAAGGCCGGGCCCACCGACCTGTCAAATCCCGTAGCCGCCGCCATGGGCTCCAGCGGAGAATACCTCTTCGCGGCGGATTCCGACGGAAAGGTCTACAAGATATCCACCGCCGACTTCTCAACGGCGGCCCAGACAACCGTTGACGGGGGGGTTAACGGAATGTGCTCCACCCCACTGGGAGAGGTTTTCCTGTCGCCCGACGGAACCAGCGAGGTATGGGCCATCGACTGCGGTACCGGCCAGCACACCAGAACCTTCAGCGTACCGGCGACACCCACTGCCCTTGCGGTAACAGGCGAGGGGAAATACCTTTACGCATCCGTTCCAGGATACGGTTTCGCGGTGGTGAACACCACCGACAACACCATTGAAGCTGTGATCGACAGCTTCGGAGACCCGTCGGACATCGCTGTCAACTCCCAGTCCACGAGGGCGGTCATCTGCGGGCTTTCCCTTTACGTCCTTCAGCGATGACGGCGCCAAGGGACCTGAGCCTGAAGGCGTAGTCCGCCCTGGGAACCCGCCGGTAAAGCTCCCTGTAGCTCTTCACCGCGGCCCGGCGGTGCTCCTCTTTCCCTGTGAGCCCATGGAGCTTCAGGTACATGTAAGCCTGAAGCTCCTTCTTCCCTGAAAGGTCCCTGATGACGGACTCCAGCTGACGGGCGGCCCCTGCGGGATCAGCGTCGCTGTCCAGAAGGAGCCTCTGCGCTTCGAGCCTGGCGCATATGTCCCGGGGAGTGTCTTCCTCAAGGAGTGATTCAGCCTCTTCAAGAAGTTCCCGGGCCCCGGCGGCGCATTGTATCTCCAGAAGGATCTCGGAAGCTCCCGCAAGGGTTCTCAGAAGGCTTCTTGGCTCGCCCATCTCCCTCTTCAGCGTCACAGCTTCCCCCAGGAAGGCCAGGGCTTTGTCCGGTTCGTTCTCCATTACCGCCAGGTTTGCCTGATAGAGACGGCTGGAAGATGAGACCTCGGTCTCGGTACCCTTGCTTCCCAGTTCGAATGCCTCCTGGAACGTGTTGAAGGCCTCTCCGGTGTTCCCCATGTACATGTGGAGCACCCCGAGGTCCCTTACGCACTGGGCAAGGTCCCTGGCATTGGCGGTCTTCCTTGTGATGTCCACCGCCTGGAGAAGGTTTTCAAGCGCCCCTTTGAAGTCGCCCTTCTCCCTGCACAGCTGGCCCATCTGATGAAGGGCCTTGGCCACGTTGTACCTGTCGCCCAGCTCCCTGGCCAGCTCCAGCTGTTTTCTGTGATAGTCAAGTGCAAGGTCGAAATTCCCCGTTTCATACTCCAGAATGCCGATGTTGCCGAATATGTAGGCGAGGCCCTCCTTGTTCCCGATCTCTGTGGAGATATCCACGAACTCGTTCAGGTACTCCCTGCATTTGTCCAGGTCGCCCCTGTAATAGCAGACCACCGCCATGTTGTTGATGGTGTTCGCCGCGGCCCTTGTCTCGTTAAGGGCCCGGGACTCCCGGATGGCCCTGAGGTAAAGTTCCTCCGCCTGATCCAGCTCGTACCGGTAAAGGTGGATGTTGCCAACGTTGGATATGTTCAGGGCAAGGGTTACCCGGTCACCTGCGATCTCTGCGGCTTCGGTGGAATCACGAAAATTCTCCAGTGCCTGGTCGTACCTTCCAAGAACGGTGTTGATGTTGCCAAGCACGTTCAGGGCCCCCGCCAGTTCCCAGGTGTTCTCCCTCTGCCTGTATATCTCCAGCGCCCTGTTCAGGAAATCTATGGCGTCGTCGTTGTCACCCTGCCTGTGGCAGAGTTTCGCCAGGTTCCTGCAGCAGTGTGCCACCATGTCCGCAGGTCCCGAGGTCTCGGCCCGTGCCAGGCACTTGTTCAGTATATCCCTGGCTTCCTCCCTTCGCCCCGCGTCGATGAGCACGGTCGCCACATCCACCGAGACCAGTATCTCATCCACCAGGGAGCCGCACATGGGCAGAAGC